>CAMCDX010000006.1 GCA_945873695.1 uncultured Clostridia bacterium
CCCCCTGCAAAATGCAACCCAGTTGCTTTAAGCAGTGGTTTTTCGACAAGCTGACGCAGGCGGAAAATCCGCCTGCGTTTTGTTTTCAATTTGTTCTTCCTTCCTGTCGAAAACCTGCTATACTAGTCTCATGAAATCAATCTGACAGAAAGGACCCACCGACTATGCGACGTCTCTTTGCCTGTTTCCTCGCCTGCCTGATGCTACTGCCCCTGACCGCCTGCGGCTCCGCCCCCGCTCCCGGGTCTGACGGTCCCTCCCAGCCGGAAGCTCCTGCCGCTCCCGGCTCCCAGGGGCCTTCCGAGCCGGAACCCGAACCGGAGCCAGAACCGGAACCCGAGCCCTACACCATCCTGGACCCCACCGTGATGCCCGAGGGCGGCGTCCGGGACGGCGTGACCTACGCCGCCTACGACGGCGTGGTGGAGCACCTGTTCTTCCACCCCATCGTGGCCTATCCGGAGCTGGCCTTTGACGGAGACTATAAGTCCGACGGCATCGATGACTGGATGGTCACCGCCGGGGAATACGTGAAGATCCTGCAGAGCGTCTACGACAAGGGTTACATCCTGGTGGACATCAACGACTGCTGGAGCGAGCAGACCGGTGAGGACGGCCAAACCCGGATGGTGAAGAACACCCTGTACCTGCCGGAGGGAAAAAAGCCCCTGATCCTCTCCTATGATGACACCAACTACTACCAGTACATGCTGGACAACGGCTTCACATATAAATTGATTATCGGGGAGGACGGCAAGCTCTGGTCCTGGGGCCTGGACCCTCAGGGCAACGAGGTCATCAGCCGGGACCTGGACGCCGTGACCATTCTGGACAAATTCGTGGAGGAACATCCCGACTTCTCCCCCTTCGGCGCCAAGGGCTGCCTGAGCTTGACGGGCTACGAGGGCATCCTGGGCTACCGCACCCAGACGGACCGGGAAAACTGGACAACCGAGCGGGAGACTGCCCGCCAGAAAGAAATCGAGGCTGTGAAGCCCATTGTGGCAGAGCTGAAGCGCACCGGCTGGACCTTCGGCAGCCATACCTGGGGCCACATCAGCCTGAACACCCGGACGTATGAGACCGTCACCGCCGACATGCAAAAGTGGTTCGATGAGGTGGGTTCCCTGGTAGGCGAGACGAAGGTGCTGTTCTATCCTTTCGGCGGCCGTCTGGACGGTGATGACGTGAAGCAGTCCGGCCCCGCCTTCCAGTGGATGCAGCAGCAGGGCTTCCGCATTTTTTGTTCCGTGGGCATCGACTCCTGGTCCAAGTGCAAGGACGACATCAGCGCCGTGATCTGCGACCGGCTCCACCCCGACGGCACCACCCTCCGCTCCGCCAAGGGCCGGGAGCGGTATATGCGGTTCTACGACGCCAAGGACATCATCGACCTGTCTGTCCGGCCCCAGCGTGAAGTCGGTTGGCTGTCGTAAGGACAGGCCCTTACTCCTTCGCGCCGCACCCGCTTTGCCGGGCTGCGCCGCGAGATCAGACGAACAGGAGGAATTTCCATGACCCGTGAAGAATTGAAGGCCGCGGCCGTCGCCATGCTGGACCGGGCCTACTGTCCCTATTCCCACTTCGCCGTGGGCGCCGCTCTGGAGTGCGGCGACGGCACCGTATTCACCGGCTGCAACATTGAAAACGCCGCCTACTCCCCCACCATCTGCGCCGAGCGCACCGCTGTGGCCAAGGCCGTCAGCGAGGGCCACACCGACTTCGTCCGCATCGTGGTGGCGGGCCGGTGCCAGGATTTCTGTGTCCCCTGCGCCGTGTGCCGCCAGGTGCTGCGGGAGTTCGCCCCGAACATCGAGGTCATCTGCCTCAACGGCAAGGGCGAGGAGCAGGTCTTCACCCTGCCGGAGCTGCTGCCCCACAGCTTCGGGCCGGAGTTCCTGGCATGAGGCTGACGGACCAGGAGGTGGCGGCCCGCATTGCCGCCGCGCCGGACCACGACGTGTGCGTCCTGCGCATCGAGGAGGGGGACTTCGGCTGCGAGGAGCGGCGGGAGCCGGCGCCGCTGTGGCTGCTGTGCCAGACTGCGGACGGGGAAAAGTTCTCTTTGGATATCCCAGAGACCCGGGTGGAGGCCCTGGGGCTGACGGAGGGCTGCACCTGCCGCAAAACGGACCTGTACGCATAAAGAGGAGCGGCCCTCCCGGGGGCCGCTCTTTTTCACGCTCTCGTCGCGGAGAAACACATTTTCTTTTTCAAGTGGACCAGAATCGGTCCCATCAAACTGCATAGTCTCCATACAATGGACCCAAACTGGTTCTATTGTTGGAGGCACGCATGGACGAGCAAAAAATCAAGCAGGATGTTTCTATTGGCGACAATATCCGAAAGATTCGAAAAAAGCAAAACATCAAGCAGGTGGAACTGGTACAGCTCCTGCAATTACAGGGTATCGACATGACCAGAGAAACACTGGTTAAAATTGAGGGCGGGCGCCAGCATATCAAAGCTTCTCAGCTCCGGGGCATCCGAAACGCATTGAAAACAACCTACGACGAGTTGCTGGCAGACCAATGAAACTGCTGGACCGTATTCTGGACCTCCTCTTCCCGCCCAAGTGTCCCTTCTGCGGGCGGGTGATGGACACGGCGGGCATCTGCCCGAACTGTGAAAAAGAGCTTCCCTGGACCGACGACGCCCAGGGCCTCCGGGAAGGTCCCGGCGGGCTGCGGTGCGCCGCGCCCCTGTGGTACGAGGACCTGGCCCGGGAGGGCATCCTGCGCTTTAAGTTCCAGGGCGCCTCCGCGGCGGCGGAGCCGCTGGGGGAGCTGATCGCCCGGTGCGCGGCGGAGCGGTTTTCCGGGGCGTTCGACACCGTCACCTGGGTGCCGGTGAGCCGAAGGCGGCTGCGGAAACGGGGCTACGACCAGGCGAGGCTGCTGGCGGAGGCCGCCTGCCGGCTGTGGGACACCAAGCCGGTACGGCTGCTGAACAAGACCGTGGACAATCCCGCCCAGTCCGGCCTCACCGAGGCCGCCGCCCGCCGGGCCAATGTGCTGGGCGTGTACGAGCCCTGTCCCGGCGCCGACATTGCCGGGAAGCGGGTGCTGCTCATCGACGACATCTGCACCACCGGCGCCACCCTGACGGAGTGCGTCCGGGTGCTGAAGGACGCCGGCGCGGCGGAGGTGGTCTGCGCCGCCGTGGCGCTGACCCGGAAGCAGCCGGAAAAGCACGCCAAAGAACGGCGGTAAATTCTTCAGAATTCTTCACAAAATACCGTTGCAATCCCAAAAAGGTACCAGTATAATATGTCCTGTATGATTGCGTACGGAAAATCCGTTCATAATAACGACAGAAAGATCAAATGAGGTGGAATGGTATGTCCATGGCAAAGGATATCGGTATCGATCTGGGTACCGCTTCGGTTTTGGTATACGTAAAGGGCAAGGGCATCGTGCTGAATGAACCCTCCGTGGTGGCGCTGGACAAGAACACCGGCAAGCTGCTGAAGGTGGGCGCCGAGGCCCAGGCCATGCTGGGCCGCACCCCCGGCAACATCATCGCCATCCGTCCCCTGCGGGAGGGTGTCATCTCCGACTACGACATGACGGAGCGGATGCTGAAGGAATTCATCCACAAGGTGGCGGGCGTGTCCTTCTTCAAGCCCCGGGTGTTGATCTGCATCCCCTCCGGCATCACGGAGGTAGAGGAGCGTGCCGTGGTGGACGCCGGTATCCAGGCCGGCGCCCGGAAGGTGTATCTGATCGAGGAGCCCGTGGCCGCCGCCATCGGCGCCGGCATCGACATCACCCAGCCCGACGGCCACATGGTGGTGGACATCGGCGGCGGCACCGCCGACATCGCCGTCATCTCCCTCAGCGGCGTGGTGGAGAGCGCCTCCATCAAGATCGCCGGCGACCAGCTGAACGAGGCGGTAGTCAAGTATATGCGCCGCAAGCACAACCTGCTGGTGGGCGAGCGCACCGCCGAGGAGATGAAGAAGCGCATCGGCTGCGTGTTCCCCAAGGAAGAGGAAGAGACCATGGACGTGAAGGGCCGCTGCCTGCTGACCGGCCTGCCCAAGGTGGTTACCGTCAGCTCCACGGAGATGATGGACGCCTTCGAGGAGCCGGTGGAGCGGATCATGGAGGCCATCCACTCCGTGCTGGAGCGGACACCCCCGGAGCTGGTGGCGGACATCTCCACCAACGGCATCGTCATGACCGGCGGCGGCAGCCTGGTTTCCGGCTTCGACAAGCTGGTCACCGCCCGCACCGGCATCCACACCGTCATCGCCGACGACGCCATCTCCTGCGTGGCCCTGGGCACCGGCAAGAGCCTGGAGGACCTGAACTCCCTCCAGGACGGCACCATGAACATCTCCCGCCGCCGGCAGATGAACTGAGTGAAAGGGAAAGAGGAGGCCGTCAGGCCTCCTCTTTTGTCACGTTCCAACGGTCATACGCCTGTTTCTCCCGCTCCCACCGGGCACGGTCCGCCTCGCTGATGGGCCGCAGGACCCGGCAGGGGGCCCCGGCGGCAATGACATCCGGCGGGATATCCCGGGTCACCACAGAGCCGGCGGCGATGACGCTGTTTTTCCCGATGGTCACGCCGGGGCACACCGTCACGTGTCCGCCCAGCCACACGCCGTCCTGGAGAGTGATGGGCAGGCCGTACTCCAGCCCCGTGTCCCGGACCTCCGGCGCAATGGGGTGTCCGGCGGTGTACAGCCCCACCTGGGGGCCGATGAGCACCCGGTCCCCGATGGAGATGGGGGCCACGTCCAGAAATACGCAGTCGTAATTGACGAAGACATCCCGGCCCACGGTGATATGGATGCCGTAATCGCAGCGGAAACTGGGTTCGATCCAGCTGTTCTCCCCCAGGCTGCCCAGCAGTTCCCGCAAAAGGGCAGTCCGCCCTGCCCAGTCGACAGGGTCCATTTGATTGTACCGCCAGGTCAGCCGCTTTGCCCGGTCCCGGGCCGCCGACAGCGCTTCGTCCCCGGCTTGATACAACTCGCCGGACAGCATCCGTTCCAATTCCGTCATCATATCGCCCCCTTCTTCCGATGGGGAAAGCATACCACGCCCGCAGGGCAGATACAACCCTCTCCTTTCGGAAATTCCTTGCTTTTTCCAGCGTTTTTCGGTATAGTAAAGCTGTATTTCGCAAATTTTTACAGGCGGCTCCGCCGCCGGAGGAGGATGCCTATGGCGGTCCAGATCATCACCGATTCCACCAGCGACCTGACGGTCCGGGAGGCGGAGGCCCTGAACGTCCACCTGATCCACATGCGGGTCATTTTTGAGGACGTCGTTTACACCGACGGCGTGGACATTACCAAAGAGGAGTTCTATGCCAGGCAGGCGGAGGCCAAGGTCCTGCCTAAGACCACCCAGCTGAACCCCCAGGAATACTGCGACGCCTTCCAGCCCCTGCTGGACAGCGGCGATGAAGTGGTGGCCATCCTGGTGTCTTCCAAATTATCCGGCTCCTTCCAGTCCGCCTGCATCGCCAAGGAGATGCTGGAGGGCGGAGAGCGGCTGCACCTGGTGGATTCCCTGAACGCCACCATCGGCGAGGGACTGCTGGTGCGGGAAGCCGTCCGAATGCGGGACGCGGGCAAGTCCGCCGCCGAGATCGCGGCGGCGCTGGAGGACCTGCGGGGCCGGGTGCGGTTCATCGCCTTTGTGGGCACGCTGAAATACCTGAAGATGGGCGGCCGCATCTCCGCCTCCACGGCGGCCCTGGGCACCATGCTCCACATCTCCCCGGTGGTGGCCGTGGTGGACGGCGAGGTAAAGGCCGTGGGCAAGCTCCGGGGCAGCCAGAAGATCCTGGCCTATACCCTGGACTTCGCCAGAGAATATCCCGTGGACACCCGCCACTGTGTGGTGTTCGGCCACTCCCGCTGCCAGGAGACCATGGAGACTTACCGGGACAAGGTGACGGAGGCCCTGGGTATCCGGGATCACGTCTGGGATGAACTGGGCGCCGTCATCGGCACTCATGCCGGGCCGGGGTGCTACGGTCTTGCCTATATCGGGCTGAAATAAAAAGCGGAAGCAGAGCCTCCCGGCTCTGCTTCCTGTTGCGGAAACGACTGATTTTTTCAGGGATTTGCCGTATACTGCCGGGGAATACTGAGGCTGTGCTCACTTCTTCCGCTTGGGGGAGGTAAACGCCACGATCCAGGCCACCACGACCACCACGGCGCCGATGCCGTATCCAACGGCATACATGGAGTGCTCAGCAGTGGAGAAATAGTCGCCGATCTGGCCGCCCAGGATGAAGGCCATGGCCAGCGGCACCACCACCATCAGGCAGAAGGTCAGGAAGCCGTCGATCCACTTGGCAGCGCTGCTCTTGTGGACCTCATCCAGCACTGTTTTGGAGCCCAGCTCCCAGCCCACCATAATGCTCATCAGCAGGGCACCCAGAGGCATGGCCAGGCCCTCGGAGAGGCAGTCCATGAAGTCCAGCCAGCAGTCGTTGAAGCTGCCCACCACGCCCAGAGAATTCTGGAAGGGCACCCAGACGCCATTGGACCCCAGACCGTCCACGGCCACAATGGTGGCCTCCACCATGATGGCCAGGCACACCAGCAGGACGATACGGTGCCGGTTGCCCTGCGTGCCCTTGGCGGCGGCCCGGTCCATGAAGAAGGTGACGACGACCTCCACCAGGGAGATGGCGGAGGAGATGGCGGCCACCAGCACCAGCAGGTAGAAGATGACGCCGAACAGGGGGCCCACGGTGCCCATGGCCTGGAACACATCCTGCAGGGTGACGAACAGCAGCTTGGGGCCGCTGAGGGCGGCGCTGGGGCCGTAAGTCGCCACGGCGGCGGGAATGACGGCCAGGCCGGCCATCAGCGCCACGATGGTATCCGCCACCACGATGACGGCGGAGTTCTTGATGAGATTCTCCTTCTTATCCAGATAGGAGCCGTAGGTGATCATGACGCCCATGGCCAGGGACAGGGAGAAGAACATCTGGCCGCCGGCAGTGGCCATGACAGAGCCGATGCCGGGCGCCGACTCGATGAAGCCGGCCTCCACGGCGTAGCCGGGGACAAACATGAATTTCAGGCCCTCCACGGCGCCGGGCAGCGTCAGGGAGCGGATGATGATGATCACCAGCATCACGAACAGGGCCGGCATACCCACGTTGTTGAACTTCTCAATACCGCCGGAGATGCCGCCCCGGTTGATGAGATAGCAGATGATCAGGAACAGAAGCGTGAACACCACGCAGCCAAAGGGATTGGTCAGCATGGAGCCGAACAGGTCGGCGCCGGTCTTGACCTCCGCCCCGGCAAAGGCCAGGTTGCTCAGGTTCAGAGCCATGTACTCGATGCAGTAGCCGCCCAGGACAGAGTAGAAACTCATGATGACGAAGGGTGCGAACACCGCCAGCCAGCCCACCCATTTGAAGCGGGCGGACAAGGCGTGGTAGGCGCCGATGGTGCCCTTGCCGGTCCTGCGGCCCATGGCCAGTTCGGCGATCATAATGCTGAATCCCACGAAGACCGCCAGCAGCAGATAGATGATCAGGAACGTGAATCCGCCGGATTTTCCCATTTTATATGGGAATCCCCAAATGTTGCCCAGGCCCACGGCAGAGCCGATGGCCGCCAGCAGGAAGCCGATGTTGCTTCCCCAGGAACCTCTCTCATTTTCCATAAAAGCCCCTCTTTCCTTTTTTAAATCGAAATCTCTATTTCCACCGTACTACATCGCAAAGACGCTGTCAAGAGATTCTATGGAAAAAGCGGTGGAAAATGTCTATCTAATAAGGACAAATATTTAACAATAAAGGACAGGTATAAGGTCATGCTGCATTTCAAATCCGTTACGAAACAAGATGGAACCAAGCTTCGGAAATATTATCAGAACTGTAATTACGGTCTGTGTGAATACTCTGTCGGCACAAAGCTGATGTGGCGGACCTCCCTCCATCCCACCTGGACGGAGGTGGCCGGCTGCCTGGTGGTCCGCAATACCCACAACGGGCAGGTACTTTATGATTATCCCGTCCCCGGCCCCGAGGGGGACGAGGACGCCGCCCTGGAGGCCATCGAAAACGACTGCCTGGAGCGGAACGTCCCTCTGGTGATCTCGGTGGTGCCGGAGTGCAAGGCCCCCCACCTGCTGAGCCGGTATCCCTACTGCCGGGTCAGCAATATCCGCACCTGGCGGGACTACGTCTACTACTGCCAGGACCTGCAGCTCTTTGCCGGCCGCCGGTACTCTGGTCAGCGGAACCACATCAACAAGTTCCGCTCCAAATGGCCCGACGCCCAGTTCCGCCAGCTGACGGCAGCGGACCGGGAGGTCATTCAGCGGTTCTGGGCGGACTATGAGGCGGAGTTCCCCAAGGGGGACAACGCCAAGGCCCGGGACGAGCTGAATCTGGCCAAGAAGATGCTGAACATGCTGGACAAGCCCTGGTTCGTGGCAGGCGGCATGTTCGACGGCGACCGGCTCATCGCCCTGTCCCTGGCGGAAAAGTGCGGCGAGACCCTCATCATCCACATCGAAAAAGCGCTGTATTCCTACGCCGGCGTTTACCCCACCCTGGTCCAGGCCTTTGCCGGTGCCTTTGGCCAGGGGTGCCAGTGGATTAACCGGGAGGACGACGCGGCGGACCGGGGCCTGCGGACCTCCAAGCTGCAATACGGCCCCGCCAAGCTGGCGCCCAAATACCGCTTCGACCCCCAGAACGAGCTGCTGACCTACGTGGACACCATCCCGGAGCTGAAAACGGAACGGCTGACCCTCTCCGCCCTGACGGAGGCGGACATCCCCGCCTACAATGCCCTGGTGCTGGACCAGGACCGGAACCGGTGGTGGGGCTACGACGATGTAGGCGGCCTGGGCGGCCCGGTGGAGGAGCGGAGCTTTTTCAATGTGGCGGACCGGGATTTCCAGGCCCGGCAGGCGGTGAATTTCGCCGTCCGGGTGGACGGCAAGCTCATCGGCGAGGCGGTGCTCTACCGCTTCAACTGCCGGGGCGACGCCGAGCTGGGCTGCCGGATCGACGCGGCCCACGCCGGCCAGGGCTACGGCACCGAGGCCTTCGCCGCCGTGGCGGACTGGGCGCTGTACAAGGTCCACCTGAACCGGGTGGTGGCCAAGTGCTTCAAGGAGAATCAGGCCTCCTACAAGATGCTGTCCTCCTGCATGCGGAAGACCGGCAGCGACGACACCTTCTTCTATTTTGAAAAGCTGGTATGAAAAAAGGACGAGGAATCTTCCTCGTCCTTCAGGCTGTCGAAAAAGTCCGACGGACTTTTTCGACGCCTTCACAATACCTCGATTTTCTGGCCGCTCTGCTGCCCGAAAATCTGCCGCTGCGCGGCGCAAACGCCTGCTGGCGCAGGCTTTTTGCAGGCATTTGATTCCACACGAAGGGGCTCCCGCCCCCTCGTACTCCCCCTGCAAAATGCAACCCAGTTGCTTTAAGCAGTGGTTTTTCGACAAGCTGAAAGGACGAGGAATCTTCCTCGTCCTTTTTTATCTCTCTGAAGGCTCGTCCCCGCTGTGAGCCAGGCGCCACCGAAGGCCGGAGTACCGCCGCTGCTGGCGGTCGTTGGCGGCCATGGCCCGGATGGCGGCGTCGTCCCCCACCACGATCAAAAGCTCTCTGGCCCGGGTCAGGGCGGTGTACAGCACCCCCCGGACCATCAGGGACTGGGCCGCCGGCATGGCGGCCAGCACCACGCAGCGGTACTCGCTGCCCTGGGCCTTGTGGACCGTCTGGGCGTAGGCCAGGTCCACCTCGTTGAGCATCTCGGCGCCATAGACAGCGGAGCGCCCGTCAAAATCCATCACAAGCCACTCGCGGGAGTCGTCGATCTGAACGATCTTCCCCACGTCGCCGTTGAACATGCCGGTGCCCACGGTGCCGTCGGCCTTCTCCCAGACCACCTCGTAGTCGTTCCGGGTCTGCATGATCCGGTCCCCCTCCCGGAACAGCCGGTCGCCCCACTGGATCTCCCGCCGGTCCGGCCGCCTGGGGTTCAGGGCCTCCTGGAGGCAGCGGTTCAGGTTGATCGTGCCGCTGGGTCCCTTCCGGGTGGGGGTCAGCACCTGGATCTGGTCCGCCGGGACCCCCATCTTCTCCGGCAGGCGGGTCTTGCACAACTCCACCACCGTGGACACGGTGCGCTCCCCGTCCCGGCGGCACATGAAAAAGAAGTCCCCCTGGTCGTTGGTCAACCGGGGCGGCTCGCCGCTGTTCACCGCGTGGGCGTTTCGGATGATGGCGGACTCCGACGCCTGGCGGAACACCTCCCGCAGGAACACCGTCTCGATGCGGCCGCTGCGGATCAGGTCAGAGAATACGTTTCCCGCCCCTACGGAGGGCAGCTGGTCCGCGTCCCCCACCAGCACCAGCCGGGTGCCGGGCCGCAGCGCCCGCAGCAGGGCGGAGAACAGCGTGAGGTCCACCATGCTCATCTCGTCCACGATGACGGCGTCCGCTTCCAGCGGCTCCCGTTCCGATTTCGTGAAGGTCACCTGGTGGGTGACCTCGTTCCAGCTCATCCCCAGCAGCCGGTGGACGGTCTGAGCCTCCATGCCGGTGAGCTCGCTCATCCGCTTGGCGGCCCGCCCCGTGGGCGCCGCCAGCACGATGTCCAGCCCCATCTTCCGAAACAGGGCCACGATGCCCCGGACGGTAGTGGTCTTGCCGGTGCCGGGGCCGCCGGTGAGGATCAGCACGCCGGTCCTGGCCGCCAGCTCCACCGCCTGCCGCTGCTGGGGAGCGTAAGAGATCCCCTGCTCCCGCTGGATCTCGTCGATGGTCTTGGCCGCCTGGCCGCTGCGGTCCGCGTCCACGGCCAGCAGACCGTTCAGCCGGGCACAGGCGGAGGCCTCCGCCTCCCACAGACGCCGCAGGTAGCAGGCCTCCTCCCCGGACACCCGCTCCCGGACCACCGCCCCCCGCCGGACCAGCTCGTCCAGCGCCTGTTCCACCAGATCCGGGCCGCAGTCCAGCAGCTGGCAGGTGGCGGCCACCAGCTTGTGCTGCGGCAGGAACACGTGGCCGTTGTTTTCGTTGTGGCTCAGCTCAAAGGTCACCGCCGCCTGGAGCCGCTCCTGACTGTCCAGGGCGATGCCCATGCTCATGGCGATCTCGTCGGTGACAGAGAACTCCACGCCGCAGCTGTCAGTGGACAGCAGATAGGGATTTTCCCGTACCATGTCCAGCGCCGCCTCGCCGTACTGCTGGCGCAGCTGCATGGCCAGGATGGGCGGCAGCTGGTACCGGGCCAGGAATTCCATCAGCCGCCGCAGGCCCATGTGGTGACGGAAGCTCTGGGCGATCTCCTGGGCCTTTTTGGCGGTGATTCCCTTGATCAGACTCAGCTGCTCCGGCTCCCGCTCCAGGATGTCCAGGGTCGCCCCCCCGAATCGGTCCACGATGCGCCGGGCGGTGGCGGGGCCCACGCCCTTGCAGACGCCGGAGGAGAGGTAGCTGAAGATCTCCTCCTCATCCTCCGGCAGGCTCCGCTCCAGTTCGGTTGCCCGCAGCTGCTCCCCGTGCTGGGGGTGGGTCTCCCACACCCCGGACACCGTCAGGTGCTCCCCCGGGGCCACACAGGGGACGCACCCCACCACGGTGATGACCTCCCCCTCCTCGGTGAGGAGGCGCAGGACCGTATAGCCGCTTTCGGCGTTTTGAAAAATGATGCTATGTACGGTGCCCTCACAGCAGGTCAGCTCTTCCATGTTCGTCCTCTTTCGTTTACTCCACTCGAATTTCAGCCCCGTCCACCAGGGCCGTGTCCTCTTCCCGCTCCGCCAGATAGGCGGCCAGGGCCCGGGCCTCCTCCGTCATCCCGCAGTCCGCCAGCAGGATCTTCGCCCCCGGCAGACGGTGGCGGACCCGCCGCAGCTCCCGGACGTCGGCCTCCATGGCCAGGGCCTCCCCCCGGAGGGGCAGCACCAGCAAAAGCCCCGGCACCGACGGTCTGCCGGCCCGGAGCAGCGCCCCCGCCGCCATCCACACCACGGTGGTCAGTCCCACGGCGGAGAAGAACGCGATAAGCCCGTCTTGCAGCAATACCATCCCAAATCACCTCACGGCATTGTATGCCGCCGGGGCGAGGATGGTGCCCGCCCGCGGGCCGGGACGGGGGTGTGCCGCTTTGCGGCACAGGAATGAACCCCCCATTTTCTTTTCCTCTTGCGGAAAAGAAAATGGCCGTTCACGGTCAAAAGAAAAGGCGCTTGGGCGGCTCAACTTGACATCAAAATGTCAAGTTGACCGCGGAACGGGAGTTGTTGTAATCGGTGCGGTGGTAATTTGAGGGCTTGTACCGGGTGCGCTTCAGTCTTGAGAAACAGAGGAGTGCTCCACCGCAAGTTGTAGGCGCAGGGGCAGCTTTCGGGGTGGTCATCGTATGGACCGGCGTGCCAAATCAGGCTCCCAGAAAGGGCTTCATGGTCACTCCTCTGTCTCTTTCTCCTCCAGCAGCTTATCCAGCTTCTTTTCCACTCTGTCCAGCTTCACCAGATTATAAATCATCAACCCCGGTATAAGCACAAGTGCAAACAGTATAAAAATGCCTAGTATTCCATCGAAATTTCCAAAAACCAATAAGCATAACGCCACTGTGAGCAGAATGCCGATCCCTGTCAAAATGCTATTTTTCATTTTCAGTCCTCCCTGGTAATCCCCAGCTCCGCCAGGATGGCCTCCTCCCGGGCCCGCATCTGCTGTTTCTGGGGGCCTTCGTCCAGGTGGTCATACCCCAGCAGATGCAGCACGGAATGGGTCACTAAGTACGCCAGTTCCCGCTGGCGGGAGTGGCCGTATTCCCTGGCCTGGGCGGCCACGTGCTCCACGGAGATCACCATGTCCCCCAGGGGCACCAGGCCGGTGCCGGGGTCCGCGTCCTCCTCCGTCGGCAGTTCACCAGGCTGGAGGTCGAACTCCGGAAAGCTCAGTACATCCGTGGCCCGGTCCACGTCCCGCATGTCCAGATTGATCTGATGGATGTTCTCGTCATCGGTCAGCAGCACGTCCACCTCACAGGGGGCCGTGACGCCCTCCGCCGCCAGGGCGGTGCGGACGACCCTGCGGATCAGAGCGCAGGTGTTCTTGCTGTCCGCCCCCGGCACGTCGGCGGTGACGGGGATATAATGCCGCTTTGCCATCACCGCTTCCCTCCCTTTCCGCCGCCTTTGGCGGTCTCGTAGTCCTCATAGGCCTTCACGATCCGCTGCACCATGACGTGGCGGACCACGTCGGCGTTGGTCAGCTGGCAGATGCCGATGCCCTCCACGTCCCGCAGCACCCGCATAGCCTCCTTCAGGCCGCTGGCCTTGCCGTCGGGCAGGTCGATCTGGGTCACGTCGCCGGTAATGACGATCTTGGACCCGAAGCCCAGCCGGGTCAGAAACATCTTCATCTGCTCCCGGGAGGTGTTCTGGGCCTCGTCCAGAATGATGAAGCTGTCGTCCAGGGTCCGACCACGCATATAGGCCAGGGGTGCCACCTCAATATTGCCCCGCTCCAGGTACTTCTGGTAGGTCTCCGCCCCCAGCATGTCGAAAAGGGCGTCGTACAGGGGCCGCAGGTACGGGTCCACCTTGCTCTGCAGGTCGCCGGGCAGGAAGCCCAGCCGCTCGCCGGCCTCCACCGCCGGGCGGGTGAGGATGATGCGGTTCACCTGCTTGTCCCGGAAGGCCTGGACGGCGGCGGCCACGGCAAGATAGGTCTTGCCGGTGCCTGCCGGGCCCACGCCGATGGTCACGGTATTTTTCAGCACGGAGGCGATATACTCCTTCTGGCCGATGGTCTTGGGCTTGATGGGCCGGCCCTTGGCGGAGATACACAGCACGTCGCCGGTGAGTTCCGTGATCTGCTCCTCCTTGCCGGAGCGCACCAGGCCGATGACGTAGCGGACGTTCTGCTCGCCGATGGTCTCCCCCCGGCTGGACAGGGTCAGCAAAGCCTGGATGGCCTTGCAGGCCAGCATGGTGTCCTCCGCGTCGCCCTCCACCCGCAGTTCGCCGTCCCGGTTCACCACGGTCACATGAAACTCCTGCTCCAAAAGCCGGATGTTCTCGTCAAACGAGCCAAAGATGTTCACGGCCTGTTCCAGCCGCTCGATGCTGATCCTCTGTTCCAAAATCCGATCACTCCTGTATCCTTGCGGGCCTATTCGCCCGATTCATTGGCAGTTTCCACGTAGATGGGCACCTGGGTGCCGATCTCCTCCAGACACTCCGCCGCCAGGGTCACCACCAGGGTGTCCCCCCGCTGCCGGGAGGTACACAGGGTGGAGGAGACGGTGCCGTAGGGGTCCACCCGGGAATGGAGGTATGCCGTCAGCGCCGCTTCCGCCGCCTTTTCCGCCTCCACCGGGTCCCGGGACCGGGTCTCCGTCTCCCGGAGTTGGTAGCGCTCTGTCACCCAGGTCAGCGGCAGTGGAAGGCCAAAAATGGACAGCGGCGTTCTCTTGGTTATTTTATCATATTCCGCCTCTTCGATGCTACTGTTTCGGAAGAATTTTATACGGTGTGTGCCGATGACCAGAGCGTGATACACCCGCTCCTCACCCACGGGCCGGCGGATCTCCACTGTCAGGGGCACCTCCGCCGTCAGGGTGTACCAGGTCCTGGCGGTGACGCTGCCCATGCCGGACAGCACCCGGGCGCCGAAGGTATCGGTATCCTCCACGCCGGAGATCAGCAGCTGTCCCTCCTCCACCGAGGTCCCCGGCAGCACGCAGGCCACGCCGCCCAGAGCCTGGACCTTCCGTACCAGTCCCGCCCGGCGGGCCACCAGGTTGGCCGGCTCCCGCCGGTCCTCCAGCTCCGGCGCCGGGATGCGCTCCCGGACCTGGACGTAGGCCCGGCAGCCGGAGACGTTGACGCTGATCCAGCTGAGCTCCGGGATGTCCAGCAGCACGCGGTTGCGGAGGTCGGCGCCGTTGAGGGAGTAGCCGAAGGTGCCCAGGTGGACGCCGTGGGTCTGGAGGGACCGCAGGATCTCCTCCCGGCTTACGGTTTCGTTGCCCTCCACGGTGATGTCCCAGATGAAAAAGCTGCCGAAAAACAGCGCAGCGCCGCAGAGGATCAGTCCTGCTGCCATGGCGTGGCGCTTGCGGATCCGGCCCAGGAAGAAGGGCATCCCCCACCGCCCCACCACCCGCAGGTCGCAGTCCAGCTGCCGCACCGCCCGCCGCAGGAGGCGGAGGTCCCGGCGGCTGAGGGTGCAGGTGAACACGGTGGGAGACTCCCACTCCAGGTCCCAGAAGGCCAGATTCCGGGCGCCGCAGAGGTTCAGCACCCGCTCCGGGAAGGAGGTCTCCACCCGGACGCGGATCTGGCCCCGCAGCTGATTGACCGCCTGTTTCAGCATCTCACTTCACCCATTCCACGCCCTCGATCCGGCCGCCGATCCGCAGTTCCTCCGCCGTCATGGCCAGCAGCGTCAGCCGCTCCCCCCGGACCCGCAGCACGCCGCCGGGAGTGTTGACGTCGATCTGCTCCTCGCTGTACGACAGGATGCCGGTGTGGTGCTCCAGATACAGCTGCCGCCCGCCTACCATCTCCAGATGGGGCAGCCCCGCCACCACGTCCGCCGGCAGGTCGAACAGCTCCGCCACGGCGCTGAGCACGCCGCCGTCCCGCTCTCTCCGGTTTCGCTCCATATCCTTCACCTCGGAAAACGCTATGCGCCGGCGGGGAAAAACTTGCTTGTCTCGCATGGTTTTCCCCGCCGACGCATAAGAATGTCCCGGGTGATGCTTATGAAAAAAGGACGGCTCCTGGCCTGCTTCGCGCTCTGTCTCCTGCTGGTGTGGTTCCTGGCGGACGCCGCCGACGTCCGTCAGGCCACAGAGGAGGCCCTGTCCCTCTGCGCCCGGTCGGTGGTGCCGGCGCTGTTTCCCTTTCTGGTGGTCTCCTCCCTGCTGCTGCGGCTGGGCTTCGGAGAGCTGGCGGCCCCCTGGCTGGCGGGGCTGATGGAGCCCTTGTTCCGGGTGCCGGGCGCCGGCAGCGCCGCGCTGCTGCTGGGCCTCATCGGCGGGTATCCCATCGGTGCCAAAACGGCGGCGGACCTGTACCGGGAGGGGCTGGCGGACCAGGCGGAAGCGGAGCGGCTGCTGGCCTTCACCAACAACTCCAACCCGGTGTTCCTCATCAGTGTCCTGGGGGTGGGGGTGTTCGGCAGCGTTCGGACAGGGGTATGGCTGTGGCTCATCCATGTTCTCTCCGCCCTTCTGACGGGACTGCTGTTCCGACACAGCGGCAAGCCGGCCGGGCGGCGGCCGGTTTCAAAGAGCACGCCTGTCCGGGCCGTCCGGCTCACCGGCGCCTTTGTGGAGGCGGTACGGACCTCTCTCTCCGGCATTCTCTCCGTCTGCGCCTTCGTCACCTTCTTCTATGTTCTGGCCCGGCCTCTGGCAACCATGGGCGGGCGGTTGGGGCCGGTGCTGGTGGGGACGACGGAGCTGTTCTCCCTGACGCCTCTCCTCACCGCCGACCGGTTCGGCTTCGTTCTGGCCGCCGCCTCCGCCGGCTGGGGCGGACTGTCGGTTCTGTGCCAGACGGCGGCGGTGCTGGACGGCAGCGGACTTTCCCTGAAAAACTGCCTGCGCGGCAAGACGATTCAGGCGCTGCTCTCCGGCCTGCTGGCAGCTCTGGTGTGGAGCTGGCTGTAAAAAATCCCCTCCATTTGACAACGGAGGGGATTTTTTGCGTGGGATATTCCGTTTTGTATTGGCTTACCGCTGTCCCTTGTCATAGGGGATACCCTCGGCCTTGGGAGCCCGGGACTTCTTGGACGTAAAGGCCAGCACCACCAGAGAGATGATGTAGGGCAGCATATTGTACACGGAGCTGGGCAGCTCCAGGGCCTTCAGGAAGTCGAAGCCGGTGTACACGTTGCCCAGGGCCCGGAAGAAACCGAACAGCAGCGCCGCCAGGGCAATGCGGGTGGGCTTCCACTGGCCGAAGATCATGACCGCCAGAGCCAGGAAGCCGAAGCCGGCCACGCCGTTTTCAAACTTCCACTCGCTGACGCCGGCGGTGATATACACGATGCCGCCCAGGCCGCCCAGCATGCCGGAGATCAGCACGCCGGCGTAGCGCATCTTGTACACGTTGATGCCCACGCTGTCCGCCGCCTGGGGATGCTCGCCGCAGGCCATGAGCCGCAGGCCAAAGCGGGTCTTGTACAAAACGACGTAGGCGGCCACCAGGGCAATGAGGGCCATCAGCATGAACCAGTTGAACTCAAAGCCGCCGATGTTTACCAGAAAGGCCTTTTTCGCGTTGATATACTGGATGGTGGAGGACACGTTATCCACGCTCTCAGCGGTGTTCATGGCCTTGACGAACACCGTGGCGGCGGCGGTGCCCAGCAGGTTCATGGCAGTGCCCACCAGGGTCTGGTCCGCCTTGAAGTTGATGGCGGCCACGGCCAGCAGCAGGGAGTAGACCATGCCCAACAGGATGGCGGCCAGCACCACCAGAAGGATCATGGCGATAGCGGGGGTGCTGTCCGGCAGGAACTTCATCATCAGGGCACCGCCCAGGGCGCCCATGACCATGATACCCTCCAGGCCGATGTTGATAACGCCGGAGTGTTCGGAGAAGCAGCCGCCCAGGGCCACCAGCACCAGCACGGAGGCAAAGATCAAGGTATACTGAGACAGGAGGATCATTCTGCCTTCCCTCCTTCCTGAGAAGCCCCGGCCTGCGCGGCCTTGGCACGTTTTTCATCCCGGCGGTCCAGCCAGTTATTCAGCGCGAACTTGAAGAACAGGACGAAGCCGCACAGGTAGATGATCAGAGCGGAGATGAAATCGGAGATCTGGGCGGAGTACATGGTCTTGTCCACGTAGGCGCCGCCGTTGGTGATGTGCTGGATGAAATAGGAGGAGAGAACGGTCCCCAGGGGGTTCAGGCCGCCCAGGAAGGCGGCGGCGATGCCGTTGAAGCCCATGCCGGGAATGGAGGACTGGGTGCACTGCCACTGCTCAAATCCGGTGAGGAACAGCATGGCCGCGCCCATGCCGGCCAGGGCGCCAGCGATGGCCATGGTGAGGATCAGGTTCTTGTTTTCCCGCATACCACAGTATTTGGCGGCGAACTTGTTGCAGCCGGTGGCCTTCAGCTCGTAGCCCAGCTTGGTCTTTTCCAGCAGCACCCAGATGGCCACGGCGATCAGCACCGACAGAGGAATGGCGATGGTGACATACTGATTGTTGCTGAACCAGGCCATGCAGAAGGCGGGCAGTGCGGGGAGAATGGCGCCGGGGTTGGTGCTGGCCAGGGTCAGGGTATAAGGGCTGGCGCTCTCTTTCACCAGGCTGAGCAGGGTGTTCACCATGTACAGGCTGATCCAGTTCAGCATGATGCAGGAGATGACCTCGTTGACGTTGCAGTAGGCCTTCAGCAATCCGGAAACGGCCCCCAGCGCCGCGCCGGCCACGATGGCCGCCAGCAGGCACACATACCAGGGCATGCCCCAGGCCAGAGCGCAGTAGAGACTGGCGCCGGCACCCACCACATACTGGCCGGCGGCGCCGATGTTGAACAGGCCCACCTTATAGGCGAAGAGGACGGAGAGGCTGCACATCAGCAGGGGCGCCGTCTTCACCAGAGTGCTGCCCAGATATTTCAGCTGGGCGTTCCGGCGGGAATAGGTCATGAAGTTCTTGACGATGGTGACGATGGCCTCGCCGGCACCGGCAGGATTGATGAGCAGCAGAACAATGTAGCCCACCAGCAGTCCAATGAGGATGCACAGCAGCGATGCCAGCAGCGACTGGACCGCGTTGTTCCGCAGCAGGGAACGCTTCTGTTCTTTCATGGCTTATGCTCCCTCCCTTTTTGCGCCTGCCATGTACAGGCCCAGTTCTTCCACCGTGGTGGTCTTGGGGTCCAGCTCGCCCACGATCTCACCCTCGTACATGACCAGG
This sequence comes from uncultured Clostridia bacterium, assembly GCA_945873695.1. Taxonomy (GTDB): domain Bacteria; phylum Bacillota; class Clostridia; order Oscillospirales; family Oscillospiraceae; genus Oscillibacter. The sequence continues at coordinate 18,917 of CAMCDX010000006.1, forward strand.
ATGCGGTCGGACAGGGCCATGACCTCGTCCAGCTCCAGACTCACCAGCAGCACACCCTTGCCGGCGTCCCGCTGGGCCACGATCTGCCTGTGGATGTACTCGATGGCGCCCACGTCCAGGCCCCGAGTGGGCTGGACGGCGATGAGCAGCTCCGGGTCCTTGTCGATCTCCCGGGCCACGATGGCCTTCTGCTGGTTGCCGCCGGACATGCTCCGGGCGACGGTGACAGGGCCCTGACCGGAGCGGACGTCGTACTGCTCAATCAGCCGTCCGGCATAGTCCCGGATGGCCTTCCGCTTCAAAAAGCCCGCCCTGCTGACAAACTCCGGCTCAAAGTACCGCTGGAGCACCATGTTATCCTCCAGAGTGTAATCCAGTACCAGGCCGTGCTTATGCCGGTCCTCGGGGATGTGACTCATACCCATGGTGCTGCGCTTGCGGATGGGGGCGTTGGTGATGTCCTGGCCCTCCAGAGTGATCTTGCCGCCCTTCAGCGGCTCCAGGCCGGTAAGGCCGTAGACCAGCTCCGTCTGGCCGTTGCCGTCAATGCCGGCGACGCAGACGATCTCCCCCGCCCGGACGCTGAAGCTGACGTTTTTCACCGCGTTATTGTTATGAGACTTGGAGGCCACCGTCATGTCCTCCACCTCCAGGATGGTCTTGCCGGGCCTGGCGGGCTCCTTGTGGACCACGAACTCCACGTCCCGGCCCACCATCATCCGGCTCAACTCCTCCCGGGTGGTGTCCTTGATGTCGACGGTGCCGATATACTTGCCCTTTCGCAGGACGCTGCAGCGGTCCGCCACGGACATGATCTCATTGAGCTTGTGGGAAATAAACAGAATGCTCTTTCCCTCCGCCGCCAGGTTCCGCATGATCTGCATCAGTTCCTCGATCTCCTGGGGCGTCAGGACCGCGGTGGGTTCGTCGAAAATCAGGATCTCATTCTCCCGGTACAGCATCTTCAGGATCTCCGTGCGCTGCTGCATGCCCACAGTGATGTCCTCCACCAGGGCATCCGGGTCCACCCGGAGGCCGTACTTCTCGCTGAGGGCCAGCACCTTCTCCCGGGCCTCCGCCTTCTGGAGAAAGCCGTGTCTGCAGGGCTCCACGCCCATGATGATGTTGTCCAGAACGGTGAAGCACTCCACCAGCTTGAAGTGCTGGTGGACCATGCCGATCCCCAGGGCGTTGGCATCGTTGGGGTCCTTGATCTCCACCACCCGGCCGTCCTTCTTGATGACGCCCTCCTCGGGCTGGTACAGGCCGAACAGCACGCTCATCAGCGTGGACTTTCCGGCGCCGTTCTCGCCCAGCAGGGCGTGGATCTCACCCTTTTTCAGCTGCAGCGTGATATTGTCGTTGGCCACGATGCCGGGGAAACGCTTGGTGATGTTCAGCATTTCAATGGCATAGGTCTGTTCCAATTTCCACGACCTCCCCTGATTGCCTGACGGCAAAAGTAATGATATTTTATTGTACTATATTTCCTGCTGTAATTCAAAACAAATTTCCACTTTTACATAAAAAAGAGGACGGGAATGATTCCCGTCCTCCTTGACGCAGGGGATAACTTACTTGATGTTGCCGTAGGCATTGACAGTCGCGGTGGTGGCCAGAGAGGCGGGCTCCGCGGTGATGTCGTTGGAAACAGTGATCTTGCCGTCGAACATGTCCTTCACCAGAGCCTTGTAATCGTCCTGAGTGAAGCCGTCGCTCCACTGGGTGGACTCCATGGGGAGCTGGACGAAGTTGGCCTCGGGATCGTCGCCAGACACCAGGCCCAGGTTCGCGATCTGACCGGCCAGGCTGCTCCAGTTGTCGTCCTCAATGATCTGCTTCAGAGCGTCCTTGGTGGAGGCAGCCAGACCCTTCATGGCGGAGGTGATGGTCATGCCCTCGCCGTAGGCGTCGATGATGCCGGCCTGGTCGGTATCCACGCCGATGACCTTGCCGCCAACCTTGGCAGCAGCCTCGGCAGCGGAGGTGTAGATGCCGCCGCCGCAGGCGAACACGGCCTGAACACCCAGGGTCTGATACCAGTTATCCATGTAAGCGGTGATATCGGCATCGCCCCAGAACTGGTTGCCGTAAGCATACTCCACAGTCACATCCACACCGGCGTCGGCAGCAGCCGCGTCAGCGCCCTGGATGAAGCCGTAGCCATAGCGGACAACGGCGGGGACGGCCATGCCGCCCAGGAAGCCCAGGTGGGTGTAGCCCAGCTTCACAGCGGCGTAGCCGGCCATGTAGCCGCACAGCTCTTCCTGATACACCACAGTGTACACGTTGCTCAAGTCCACGTACTTGGCCAGATCCCAGTTGTCGGGCTGGTAGTCATAGCTCTCGCCGGCGGCGGTAACAGCAGCTTCCAGATAGTCGCCCTTTGCCACGTCCAGAACAACGAACTTCACATCGGGATACTCAGCAGCGGCTTCCACCACGGCACCGGCAAAGGCGAAGCCGGGCATCACCAGGATGTTGTAGCCCTCGTCCACGGCCTTCTCGATCATGGCCACACGCTCACCGGTGGAGTTGCCGGCGGGCTTAAAGTAGTTGAAGTCGATGCCGTTGGTCTCGCAGTACTCTTTGCAGGCCTCGTAAGTAGTCTGGTTGAAAGACTGGTCAGTGATGTCACCGTAGTCGGTGATCATAGCCACGCTGAAATCAGCGCCGGTGGCCTCAGTGGGCTCCTCAGTGCCGACGGGCTCCTCAGTGGTTTTTTCCTCTTCCTTGGAGCCGCAGGCCACCAGGGACAGGGACATGACCAATGCCAGAATCAATGCAAGAAACTTCTTCATTGGGATCTACCTTCCTTCAAAAATTTTTAGTCTCTGTCAAAGCAGAGACTCCCCCTCATATGAGTGGAAAATTATTATATCAATTCTTTGGGTCGATTTCAACTGCTTTTCCAGATAGTTTTCTTTTTTGTAAAGAATTTGTTGAAAACAGCAAAAATTGGGGAATTGAAAAGCAAAAAAGTCAAAATGTCTCCGCCCGAAAACTTCTCTGTCCAGGGAAAAAGGAGACTCAGTGCCCCCTTGCACACATTCCCCCGCGTGCTTGCGGGAAATCTGCTCCTATTTCTTTGCCATCTCCACCGCCGTCTCCAGTGCGATCTCCATCATCTGGGTGAAGGTGCTCTGGCGGTCAGCGGGAGGCAGCTCCTCGCCGGTGACCAGGCTGTCGGAGATGGTGCAGATCGTCAGGGCCCGCTTGCCGGCCTCGGCGGCATTGCAGTACAGGGCCGCGGTCTCCATCTCGATGGCCAGCACGCCCATGGCGCCCCAGTCCAGGGTCCTGCCCGCCTTGTTGTAGAAGGCGTCAGAGGAGAACAGGTTGCCCACCGGCGGCTCCACGCCCATGCGCCGGGCCACCGCCACGGCGGTCTCCAGCAGCCGGAAGTCTGCAATAGGAGCAAAGGTCCCTGGCAGGCCGTACTGCTTGGCGTAGTTGGAATCGGTGCAGGCAGCCTGGGCCATCACCACATCCCGCAGCTTCAGCTTGGGGGAGATGGCGCCGGCGCTGCCCACCCGGATGATGTTGTCCACGTCATAGAAGCGGAACAGCTCGTAGGAGTAGATGCCGATGCTTGGGATGCCCATGCCGGAGGCCATGACAGACACCGGGGTGCCATGATAGGTGCCGGTATAGCCCTGGATGCCCCGCACGTTGTTCACCAGCCGGGCGTCCTCCAGGAAGGTCTCGGCGATGAACTTGGCCCGCAGGGGGTCGCCGGGCATCAGAACGGTCTTTGCAAATGCGCCGGGCACGGCTTCATTGTGGGGAGTGCCCATAAATCTTCAACCTCCATCCATAAAATGCAATTAACTCCGTTTTTCGCCGCGACATGCGCATGGCGGAAAACGCTCTCGGTCTGCAGGTGCGCGAGCGCAGCGGGTGCGCCCAGCAGACCGCATCCTTCAAAAAAGTTTGCGCTTTTTTGATTTTACTCCATGGCCTTGACGGCCTTCACGATGCGGCTGGTGCCCAGGCGGAAAGCCCCCAGGTTGATGAAGTCCTCGGCGTCCTTCAGGTCGGCGATGCCGCCGGCGGCCTTGATCTTCACGTTGGGGCCCACGTGCTTCGCGAACAGGGCCACGTCCTCCCGGGTGGCGCCGCCTCCGCCGAAGCCGGTGGAGGTCTTGATATAGTCGGCGCCGGAGGCGGTAACGATCTCGCACATCTTAATCTTCTCCTCGTCGGTGAGGAAGCAGCACTCGATGATGACCTTCAGGAGCTTTCCCTTGCAGGCTTCCTTCACAGCCTTGATCTCCGCCAGCAGATCGTCCCACTTCCGGTCTTTGACCCAGCCGATGTTGATGACCATGTCCACTTCCTCGGCGCCGCTGTCCACGGCGTCGGAGGCCATGAAGCACTTGGCGGCGGTGGTGTCATAGCCGTTGGGGAAGCCAATGACGGTGCAGATAGGGAGCTTCCCCTCCACGTACGCCGCCGCCTGCTTCACGAAGCTTGCGGGGATGCAGACGCTGGCGCAGCCGTACTTCATCCCGTCGTCGCAGATAGCCCGGATCTCGTCCCAGGTGGCCGTCTGGGCCAGCAGGGTGTGGTCGCACTTGCTCAAAATGTCCTTCAGTTCCATTTGAGATCTCTCCTTTACCATTTAATTGTATCAGTCTTCGCTGTTGTCCGTGAAATACCGGTATCGGGTCCCGTCCCACCGGCGGACCGCCCGTCCCCGGACCGTCAGATAGTCCAGGTGGGCCAGAGCCTCCCCCACGGCAAAGAATTTCTGGGTCAGGGGAAAGTCCGCCCAGCTGCGGCAGCGGATGCCCCAGGCCATGCGGCCGGCGATCTCATAGGCCGTCAGCCCCGGCTCCCGCCGGACGGTTTCCCACGCATCCTCCACCCGCCGGGCATGGTGGGCCCTCAGCTGGTCCACCCGGGCCGCCAGGTCCCCGGTCTCCGCCCGGTGAGCCGGCAGCAGCAGGTCCACCGGCAGGTTCCGCACCTTACCAAGGCTCTCCAGGTAGTCTCCCAGGGAGTCCTGCACGCCGCTCCAACGGCAGATGTTGGGGGTAATGTGGAACAGCACATGGTCCCCGGAGAACAGCCACTTTTTCCCCGGCTCGTAGAGGCACAGGTGCCCCGGGGTATGGCCGGGGGTCAGCACGCACCGCAGCGTGTGGCCCCCCAGGGCCAGCGTGTCCCCATCTTCCAGAGACATGTAACCGTCATAATCTGCCGGTCCGGCGTTTTTGGCGGGGTTGCTGTCCCACAGCGCCGCCATCTCCTCCCGGGCGAAGCCCTCCCGCACATATTCCTTATACATGGCCCGCCAGACGCCCTCATCCCGGTAGTCCAGCATCCGGGGCCTGTCCACGGCGCTGATATAAACGCGGCAGCCGGGGCGGATCAGCTCCGGGGCCAGCCCTGTGTGGTCGCTGTGGAGATGAGTGAGAAAGATATCCATTCGGTCCCGGTCCACGCCCACTTCTTCCAGCTGCCGCTCCATAGCCTCTCGGCAGGGGCCCTGCCGGAAGCCGGTGTCGATCAGCAGGCTTCGTGGGCCCGTGATGAGATAGCTGTTCAGATTTTTCAGCGGGTTTCCCACCAAAGGGATGTCCAGCCGCCAAAGGTCCTCCGCGATCCGTTCCGCCATAGCTGCTCCTGTTATCCTCTTGTGATTGTTATATCATATCAGTTTTTCTCCCGTCTGTCCAGCGGGCATTGCTCTTGCGCCCGGGTACGAAGGGTGCTAAAATAGCATCACTTTAGAAATTCGGAGGCATCCCATGAAAAAGCAGATATTTGCCCTGTTCTGCGCCTTGGTCCTGCTCCTGGGCGCTGTTCCCTCCGCCGGCGCCCTGACCGGCGAGTCCGCCCGGGCGGCGGACACATTGGCCACCCTGGGCTTGGTCCAGGGCACCACTTCCGGCGACTACGCCCTGGACGCTCCCGCCCCCCGGGCCCAGGCGACGGTGCTGCTGGTGCGGCTGGCCGGCGGCGAAGGGGCCGCCAAGGCGGACCCCTGGTTCGCCGGATTCCGGGACCTGCCCGCCTGGGCCGCCGACTCCATTGACTACGCCGCCCACCAGGGCTGGGTCACCGGCGTCACGGTCCTGGACTTCAAGCCCAGCGACACCATCACCGCCAACGGCTGGTGCGCCTTTCTGCTGCGGATGCTGGGGTACAGCGACAAGGCCGGGGACTTCGCGGTGGAGGACGCCGCCGCCTTTGCCCAGCGCGTCGGCCTGATCTCTACCGCCTATGGCGGCCCCCTCACCCGGGGTGATCTGTTTGAGATGGCCCGGGACGCCCTGACTTTCTCTTATAAGGATGGCAATGGCACCATCATCAGCCGGCTGGCGGACAGCGGCGCCGTCTCCCGTTCCGCCGCCAACGCCCTGGGCCTGCTGACGCCGGAGCTCACCGCCCGGCAGGCGGCGGACCGCCACATGGCCGCCGTGTTCCGGCTGGACTGTTATGAGAAGCCCATTGAGATTGACGCCGGGGAACCCTCCGCCAACGCCAGCGGCTTCTTCATCTCCGCCGACGGCCTGGCCGTCACCAACTACCACTCCATCGACGGCGCCATCCACGCCGCCGCCACCCTCTCCACCGGGGAGGTCTACCCGGTGGAGTCCGTGGTCTGGTACGACGCCGATATCGACATCGCCGTGCTGCGGATCTCCCGGACCTCCGCCGACCACCGCACCACCTCCGCCTTTGCCTGCCTGGAGATCGCAGGCACCCAGGACATCCGCGCCGGCGACACGGTCTACACCCTGGGCAATCCCCTGGGACTGGGCCTGGCGGTCAGCTCCGGCATCATCAGCGCCACCGCCCGGGACGTGGAGCGCTACGCCCTGCCCTGCGTCATGAACACCGCCGACATCTCCCGGGGCAGCAGCGGCGGCGCCCTGCTGAACGTCTACGGCCAGGTCATCGCCGTCACCTCCGGCGCCTATACATATGGCAACAACATGTACCTGGCGGTGCCCATCGACCCGGTGCTCACCGCGGACCTCACCGGCCAGGGACAGACCCTGAAGGAAGTGGCGGACCTTCAGGCGGAAAAGGAGAAAAACTGACAGGATGCATAAAAGGGACGGTCCCCGCGGAACCGTCCCTCAGCTTGTCGAAAAACCTCTGCTTAAAGCAACTGGGTTGCATTTTGCAGGGGGAGTACGAGGGGGCGGGAGCCCCTTCGTGTGGAATCAAATGCCTGCAAAAAGCCTGCGCCAGCAGGCGTTTGCGCCGCGCAGCGGCAGATTTTCGGGCAGCAGAGCGGCCAGAAAATCGAGGTATTGTGAAGGCGTCGAAAAAGTCCGACGGACTTTTTCGACAGCCTGAGGGACGGTCCCCGCGGGACCGTCCCTTTTTGTCAATGGCTCAAAATGAACTGTTCCAGTTCCTCCGCCGTCCGGACCACCGCCACAGCGCCGGCCGCCGCCAGCTCGCCGGGGACAGCGTAGCCGAAAAACTCCACGCCCACGCAGTCGATGCCGCACTCCCGGGCGCCCAGCACGTCGAACTTCCGGTCGCCCACCATCAAAATGGAGGGCTTGTCGGCCTCTGTCAGCCCCAGGCGGCGCATGGTCTCCTGGATGACCTCCACCTTTTCCCAGTCGCCCACGGGAGGGCTGCCGGTGATGGTCTCCATAGAGGGGGTGAAGCCGAATTTTTCGCAGATAGGCACGCACATCTCCTCCGGCTTGGAGGAGGCCAGTGCCAGCACGTAGCCCTTCTCCTTCAGGCGTGCGCACAGCTCCACCATCCCCGGCGCGGCGGTGTTTTCAAATTTCCCAATGGGGGCGTACCGCTCCCGGAACAACTCGATGCCCCGGATGGCCTTCGCCTCGTCGAAGCCGCAGAAGCGCATGAAGGAATCCTGCAGCGGCGGGCCGATGAACTGGATCAGGGTGCTCTCCGGCGGCACCGGCTCTCCCAGTTTCCCGAAGGCGTACCGCAGGCAGTTGAGGATACCCTCCTTGGAGTCGGTCAATGTGCCGTCCAAATCAAAAAAAATATACCGATACATAAAATCTCTCCTATCTTACGGGGAGATTTTATCATCATTTCTGTGGCTCCGCAAGAGGGTCAGAAAAATAATACCCCATAGCAGCCACGGCCTCACAATCCTCTCGAATGACCATTTTCACGATACCGCGGGCCAATCAATTTGACCATCCCCCGGTCCGGGATTTTGTCTGCGGAACGCAGATATGGCTAAAAAAGGAGACAGGACTGACGTCCTGCCTCCTTGATGTAACATTTTTGCTGATAATTAGAAGTAGCGCTTCAGCAGGCCGGCGAAAGCATTGCCGTGACGGGCCTCGTCGCGGGCCATCTCGTGGACGGTGTCATGGATGGCATCCAGGTTGTACTTCTTAGCCAGCTTGGCCAGCTCAAACTTGCCGGCGGTGGCGCCGTTCTCGGCCTCGACGCGCATCTCCAGGTTCTTCTTGGTGGAGGTGGTCACCACATCGCCCAGCAGCTCGGCGAACTTGGCGGCGTGCTCGGCCTCTTCCAGAGCGGCCTTCTCCCAGTACAGGCCGATCTCGGGATAGCCCTCACGATGGGCCACACGGGCCATGGCCAGGTACATGCCGACCTCGGTGCACTCGCCCATGAAGTTGGCGTTCAGACCGTCGATGATCTCCTTCTGGACCTCCTCGGGAACGTCAGCGCCGAAGGACTTGCCCACGCCCACGACGTGCTCGGCAGCCCAGCTCATCTCGCCCTTCTGCTCGGTGAACTTAGAGGCGGGGACACCGCACTGGGGGCACTTCTCGGGAGGAGTCTCGCCTTCCCAAACGTAACCACAAACCTGGCAAACCCACTTTTTCATAATGATTTCCTCCTTAAAAATTTAAAAAGTATATCAAACTTGATTGCTCGTTTCATTCCCTTTCGGGACGATATGAGTATAACAGGATATTCGAATATACGCTAGTTGCTTATGCAACACTCCAAAAATTTTGTTTTCTCATTCCAAGAAGGGGCCGGGGAGCCCTGCTGCTCCCCGGCCTTGAGGTCTTGTCTTATTCCTTCTCGGCCAAGGCCTTGGCCTCGGCGATGGCCTTCTCCTGGGCCGCGGGAGGACAATCCTCGTAGCGGACGAAGTGGAAGGTGAAGCTGCCGCGGCTCTGGGTCATGGAGCGCAGGTCGATGGCATAGCTGCCCATCTCGGCCATGGGCACCTCGGCGGAGATGACCTGGCTGCCGTCGCCGGTGGGGTCCATGCCCATGACACGGCCCCGGCGCTTGTTCAGATCGCCGATGACGTCGCCCATGTAGCTGTCGGGCACGGTGACCTTCAGCTCGCCCACGGGCTCCAGCAGGACGGGGTTGGCCTCGGGCAGAGCGGCCTTGTAGGCCAACTGGGCCGCGGTCTTGAAGGCGATTTCAGAGGAGTCCACGGGGTGATAGGAGCCATCGTACAGGACGGCCTTCAGGTTCACCACGGGATAGCCGGCCAGAGGACCGTGGACGCAGGCTTCCCGCAGGCCCTTTTCCACGGCGGGGAAGAAGTTCTTGGGCACGGAGCCGCCGAAGACCTCCTCGGCGAAGATCATGTCGTCCTGCTCCGTCTGAGGCTCGAAGCGGATCCACACGTCGCCGAACTGGCCGCTGCCGCCGGTCTGCTTCTTGTGGCGGCCCTGCTTCTGGACGGTCTTGCGGATCTTCTCACGGTAGGGCACGCGGACAGGCTTCAGCTCGGCCTCCACGTTGAAGCGGGTCTTCAGCTTGCTGATGAGCACGTCCACCTGCATATCGCCGGCGCCGGAGAGGACCATCTGGTGGGTCTCGCCGTTGTTGACCACGGAGAAGGTGGGATCTTCCTCGTTCAGACGGCTGAGACCCTGGGCGATCTTATCGTCCTGGCCCCGGGTCTTGGGAGAGATGGCCACGGAGTAGCAGGGCTCGGCGAAGGGGATGTTCTTCAGGGCCACCACCTTGCGCTGGTCGCACAGGGTGTCGCCGGTCTTGACCTTGTCCATCTTACCGATGGCGCCGATGTCGCCGCAGCCCAGTTCCTTGACCTCGGTGGCCTTCTTGCCCCGCATCACGTACAGGCGGCCCAGCTTCTCAGCGGCGCCGGTGCGGGCGTTGACCATGGACATGTCCGGGGTGATGGTGCCGGAGAGGACCTTCACGAAGGAGTACTTGCCGTACTGGTCGGACACGGTCTTGAACACGAAAGCGGTGGGCACGCCGCCGGGGGAGACCACGAACTCCTCGGTCTCGCCGTCGGCACGGGTAGCCTTATGGTAGTTGCCCTCCATGGGGTTGGGCAGCAGGTCCACGATGTTGTCCATCAGCATCAGGGAGCCCATGCAGTTGACGGCGGAGCCGCACAGCACGGGGAACAGGCTCAGCTCCCGGACGCCCTGGCGCAGGCCCTGGATCATCTCGGCATAGGTGAAGTCCTCACCGCCGAAGAACTTGTCCATGAACTCCTCGCTGGTCTCGGCCACGGACTCCTTCAGAGCGTCGTTGAATTCGGTGATGACATCCTCCTTGTCGGCGGGGACCTCGATCTCCACACGCTTCAGGTTCTGCATCTCATAGGCACGCTTGTTCAGCACGTCGATGATGCCGGTGACCTTCTTGTTCTCGTCCCAGATGGGCACGACCACGGGAGCGATCTTCTTGCCGAAACGTTCACGCAGGGCCTCAAAGGTCTGGTTGTAATCGGAGTTGTCCTCATCGGTCTTGGAGATATAGACGAAGCGGGGCATGTTCCGCTCCTCGCAGTACTTCCAGGCCTTCTCCAGGCCCACGGAAATACCGTCCTTGGCAGAGCAGACGATGACGGCGGCGTCAGCGGCCCGGAGGGCCTCCATGACCTCGCCGGAGAAATCGAAAGCGCCCGGGGTGTCCAGCACGTTGATGCGGCAGCCCTTGTACTCCAGAGGCGCCACAGAGGTGGAGAGAGAGATCTGGCGCTTGATCTCCTCGGGATCATAGTCGCAGACGGTATTGCCGTCGACCACGCGACCCATGCGCTCGATGGCGCCGGTCATATAGAGCAGGCTCTCTGCCAGGGCGGTCTTGCCGTTGCCGCTGTGTCCCAGCAGACAGACGTTGCGGATGTTTTGTACAGAATAGCTCATGTTCGTTCCACTCCTTATGTTGTGCTGTCATCACGGAAGCGGCGTGCCCGCCGCCCCGAAATAGGTCCATTCGACGTTTGTCAAAAACCCTAATGTAGAAATTATACAACACTCCCCCGTGCAATACAACAAAAATTTTGGCAAGTTCAACATTTTAGGCAGGAGGCCGAAAAAACGGCGTGAAATTTTAGCAGTGACGCAAAAAAACAGGCGGTATGACATTCCGCGAAACGCCATACCGCCTGTTTTTTCACTCAGTATCTGCCCGTCCAGTCCGCCATCAGCAGCACCGGCAGGGTCCACAGCAGCAAAAATACCAGCAGCGCCAGCGGCGTCAGCAGGTTGTAGGCGCCCTGGAACACCATGTAGAAGGACAGCAGCACGCCCGCCGCGCTGCCCAGCAGGCTCAGCCCCGCCGCCCGGCGCACCGCGCCGCACAGCCGCCGGCTGCCGGCCACCGCCTCGGCGTAGGGCAGCAGGCCCTCCCGGAACAGCAGGGCCCGGGGCATCCCCCGGTCCTTTTCCGCCTCGCTGAGGGCCACCCGGGCGGTCAGGTCCGGGTACTCCACCTTCACGCCCTTGTGGAACTTCCGCTTCAGAAGGGCCGGGGTGATGTTGGGGTCCCTGGAGGCCAGGATGGGGGTGATGTGCCCCCGCCGCATCATCCGCAGGGCGAAATCCACGTTCTCCGCCGCGTTGTACTTCACGGCGAAGACCGCCACCAGCTGGCGGTCCACCGCCAGGAACACGCCGGTCTTCAGATTGATGCCACCCGGCAGCCGCACGTCCATCTTCCGCATGAAGGAGGCGGTGCCCAGCAGTACCGACTCGCCCCGGATGGCGGCGGAGTAGCCGCCCTCCTCGTAGAAGCTGAAATCGTCCGCGGTCTCATAATGGCCGCCCTCGCCGCGGACCAGGCCGTCGAACAGCCGCTGGAGGCCGCAGTCCGCCGCCCGGGCCATGGTGGCGGCGTAGGACGCCGCCTTGGACAGCTCCTCGCCGAAGACCTTCACGCCGTTGAGCTGGATGGTGCCGGGCGGGAACAGGTCGGAGTCCGTCAGGATCATGCCCTTCCGGCGGCCGATCTTCTCCGCGCCGGCCCAGCCGGCCACGGCGCAGCCCGCCTTCTGCAGGTGGGCCGCCAGCCGGGAAAAGGGCAGGCCCCAGCACAGCGGCAGGGCGAAGGTGGTACCCGCCGTCAGGATGGCGGACCAGTTCAGCCAAAAGTCGGCGCCCCGGCCCTGTCCCAGGGAGCTGAGGCCGGCGAAGACCACGGAGGCCACCAGCACGATGGGCAGCAGCCCTGTCTCCCACACCGTCACCATATCATCCCGGACCGCGGCGGTATAGAAGCCGGGGACGGCGCCCCGCTGCTTGCAGGCCCCCCGGTCCGTCTCCGTCACCAGATAGGGCGGCTCGTCGTCCAGGGCCGCCGTCCGGAAAGTGTCGTACATCCCCTGCTTTTCCCGGCTGCCGCCCCACAGGGCAAAGGCCAGGGCCATGGAAGCCACGCCGGCGTAGGGCATGGCGTCGCTCCGCTCCGGCAGCAAAATCCGGGCCACGCAGTCCGCCGCCGCCACCAGCACGGAGAGCACCGCCAGCAGATCGCCGGCGCAGCGCTTCCGGCCTAAGGCCCGGAAGGCCCGGGCAAACACCGGGCGGCACAGAATGGCGCTCAATACCAGGCAGGCCAGCAGCGCCAGGGATTGATAGAAGGGCTGGCCCGTCCAGAATGGCACCTCCAGCCCCCGCAGCTCCGCCGCCAGCACCAGCACCGGCAGCAGCGCCAGGCAGAAGGCCGCCGGTACGGCGCCGCTCCAGCGGCGCTTTTCCTCCCGGTAATGCTCCGCCGTCTCAAACAGCTCCGGCTCCGGGCCAATCGGCTCCTCCTCTTCCTCCGGCTCCTCTTCTTCCGGCTCCGGCCTGGCGTAGAGCTCTTCCGTCTCCGTCAGCTTCCGCCGGGAGAACAGGCCCCGCCGGGGCTTCAGCAGCGGCCCCGCCTGAGCCTCCTCCATGACGGCGTCCACAGTGCTGCCCACCATCTCCTCCAGGGAGATGGGCCTGGGCGCCCGGGGCAGCTCCGCCTCCAAGGCCTCCAGGTCCACCGCCTGGGAGATCAGCTTGTCCCGGGTCTGCTGGAACGTGGCGGCCTCCGGGGCCTCTGGTGCCCTGGGCCTGGCTGGCTTTGGCGGAGTTTGCTTTACCGGGGTGAAGGGTGCGGTGTCCTTCTGCTGGAAAACCGGCTCCGGTCCCGGGTTGACCTCCGCCTCCACGTCCCGCATCAGCTTCCGCTGACGGCCCCCGCCGTACTCCGCCAGGATCTCCTCCAGAGAGAAGCTGTCCTCCGACGCGGGTACGTCGGTGCCAGCTGTCAGCGTGTCATATAAACTTTTCTCATCCTTTGGAGCCATGGGTATCCTTCTCCTATTTCTTATCCCAACCGCTGGCGGACCGCCTCGTAAAGGAGGATGGCCGCCGCCGCGGAGGCGTTCAGGGAATTCAGTTTCCCCCGCATGGGGATGCTGACCAGAAAGTCGCAGTTCTCGGCGGCCAGACGGGTCATGCCGTCGCCCTCGCTGCCGATGACAATGGCGGCGGGGCCCTTCAGGTCCGCGTCATATAAGGTGGTGTTGCCGTCCGCCGCCGTGCCGAAGACCCAAACGCCCTGCTTTTTCAGATCCTTCAGCAAGGCGGGGATGTTGGGCACCCGGGCCACGGGCATGTGGGCCACCGCGCCGGCGGAGGTCTTGGCCACCACGGCGGTGAGGCCCGCGCTGCGGCGCTTGGGGATGACCACGCCGTGGGCCCCGGCGCACTCGGCGGTGCGGATGATGGCGCCCAGGTTATGGGGGTCGGAGATCTCATCGCAGACCACCAGCAGGGGCTTCTCCCCCTTGGCGGCGGCAGCTTCCAGGATGCTCTCCACGGTGACGTACTCCCGCACCGCCGCCAGGGCGATGACGCCCTGGTGGGCGTGGGTGCGGCTCATGTTGTCCAGCTTCCGCCGGTCGGCGTCCACCACCACGATGCCGGCGGCCCGGGCCTTGGAGGCGATGTGTCCCAGGGTCTTATCCGTCTCGCCCTTGAGGATATAGATCTTATCGATGGTCTCCCCCGCCCGCAGGGCTTCGATGACGGCGTTGCGGCCTTCGATGATGCCGTCGGCCTCGGCGGTCAGGTCGTTTCTTCTCTGTTCGTCCATATTGTCTCCCTTAAAAAGTTTTTCGACATACATACGGTAGTATACCATACAAGCCGGGCACAATAAAGTGGAATTTACAGAAACTTCATCAAAAAAGCCGCCCATGTTCTTGTGGCTTGGCCGGTTCTGTGGTATACTGCGTAGTAATTTTAGAGGCTCTTCCCTTCCCGAAAGGAGTTTTTCCATACATGGATCAAAACAACAAGAAAAACAACCAGAACAACAAAAACAACGGCAGCTGGCGGGGCGTGGCCACGCTGGTAGGCTGGGCGCTGCTGCTGACCATTCTCATCAGCTACGCCAGCAGCTACATGAGCGGCGCCGGCAACCAGTCCTCCACCGTCACGCTGGATTACAGCCAGTTTGTGGAGATGGTGGAAAACGGCGAGGTCTCCTCCGTGGACTTCAGCAACTCGGAGAACATCCTCATCATCACGCCCAAGGACGGCTATGTCTATACCGATGAGGACGGCAGGGCCTTCACCAAGGGCACCAATGCCCAGGGGGAGGAGTACTACACCTTCACCGGCACCGGTGGGCGGGAGCAGCAGACAGACCTGAAACTCATCACCGTCCAGATCCAGTCTAACGACGCGGTGATCGGCTTCCTCCAGGCCAACGGCGTCACCGATTACAACGAGGACTATCAGCCTCCCATCAGCCCCCTGCTGGGTATCCTGGTCAGCTACGTGCTGCCCTTCATCCTCATTTTCGCCACCTTCTCCCTGCTGATGGGCTGGATGGCGAAAAAAGGCGGCATGGGCGGCATGGGCGGCATCGGCGGCGTGGGCAAGGCCAACGCCAAGGTGTATATGGAAAAGTCCACCGGCGTCACCTTCCGGGACGTGGCCGGCCAGGACGAGGCCAAGGAGTCCCTGACGGAGATCATCGACTTTCTCCACAACCCCGGCAAGTACACGGAGATCGGCGCGAAGCTCCCCAAGGGCGCCCTGCTGGTGGGCCCTCCGGGCACCGGCAAGACCCTCCTTGCCAAGGCCGTGGCCGGCGAGGCCAACGTGCCCTTCTTCTCCATCTCCGGCTCCGACTTCGTGGAGATGTTCGTGGGCGTGGGCGCTTCCCGTGTCCGGGACCTCTTTAAAGAGGCATCCAAAGTCGCTCCCTGCATCGTGTTCATCGACGAGATCGACACCATCGGTAAATCCCGTGACAACCGCATGGGCGGCAACGACGAGCGGGAGCAGACCCTGAACCAGCTCCTTGCCGAGATGGACGGCTTCGACCCCACCAAGGGCATCATCCTCCTGGCCGCCACCAACCGGCCGGAGGTCCTGGACCAGGCATTGCTGCGGCCCGGCCGGTTCGACCGCCGCATCATCATCGACCGGCCCAACCTGGCGGGCAGACTTGCAACCCTCCAGGTCCACACCCGGAACATCAAGCTGGCGGAGGACGTGAACCTGAAGAAGGTGGCTCTGGCCACCGCCGGCTGCGTGGGCGCCGACCTTGCCAACCTGGTGAACGAGGCCGCCCTGCGGGCTGTCCGCAAGGGCCGCAAGCTGGTGACCCAGGAGGACCTGCTGGCCGCCTTCGAGCTGGTCATCGCCGGTACGGAGAAAAAGGGCAGCGTCCTCACCGAATTCGAGAAGAAGCTGGTGGCTTACCACGAGGTGGGTCACGCCATGGTGGCCTACAAGCAGAAGAACACCGAACCGGTGCAGAAGATCACCATCGTCCCCCACACCCAGGGCTCCCTGGGCTACACCCTGCTGATGCCCGAGGAGGACAAGACGGAGCTGCGCACCCGGGACGAGCTGATGGCCAAGATCACCGTCTCCATGGGCGGCCGCGCCGCCGAGGAAGTGGTGATGAACACCATGACCAACGGCGCCTCCCAGGACATCCAGGACGCCACCAACGTGGCGCGCAACATGGTGGCCATGTTCGGCATGAGCGACGAGTTCGGCATGATGGCCCTGGCCTCCCGCCGCAACCAGTACCTGGACGGCGGCTACGGCATGGACTGCGCCCAGGACACCGCCGCCCGGATGGACCAGGCGGTGAAGGAGATCCTGGACCAGTGCTACAAGGCTGCTGTGGAGATCCTGAAGGCCAACCGGGAGGATATGGACAAGGTGGTGGCATACCTTCTGGAGAAGGAGACCATCACCGGCACCGAGATGGTGGCCATCATCGAGGGCCGGGACCCGGAGCTGGTGGAAGATGCCTACGCCTCCACCATGAGCCGGCCCGAGGGCATTGAGGCCCCCGCCAAGAAGGTGCATATGATCTCCCAGAAGATTGAGGCCCCGGAACTGCCGGAAGAGTCTCCCGCGGAGGAGGTTCCGGCGGAACCCACCGGGGAGCCGGAGAAGGCCCCGGAGGAAACTCCCCCAGCGCCTGCTGACAACCCCCCGGAAGAACCCAAGGAATAAGCCAAAACAGGCGCGCCCGGGCAAGGCGCGCCTGTTTTGGCAAGGAGACAAGACTATGAAGATCCGACCCGCCACCGCCGCCGACCTGGTGGCCGTCACCGCCATCTACGACGCCATCCTGGACCGGGAGGAATCCGGCCCCGTGTACACCAACTGGCAGCGGGGGAAATACCCCACCACGGACACCGCCCGCCAGGCCCTGGAAGCCGGCACCCTGTACGTGGGGAAAAAGGCGGCTTCCTCTGGGGCGTGGTAAACCTCAACGCCGTTCAGCTTCCGGAATACGGTCAGATTCCCTGGACCATCCCCGCCAATCCGAAACAAGTGGCCGTCATCCACACTCTGTGCATCCACCCCGCTTACAGTGGCCGGGGTCTGGCACGGCGGATGGTGGCCTTCTGCGAGGAGGAGGCCCGCCGCCAGGGCCGGACTGTCATGCGGCTGGACACCTGGGAGGGAAACCTCCCCGCCAACAATATGTATCCCGCCCTGGGCTACCGGTACGCCGGCGCCGCGGAGTTTTTCTTCCAGGGCTTCATCCGGGAAATTTTGAACTGTTATGAAAAAGCGCTGTAAAAAAGGCTTGGAGCTGAGCTCCAAGCCTCAGGCTGTCGAAAAAGTCCGACGGACTTTTTCGACGCCTTCACAATACCTC
>CAMCDX010000007.1 GCA_945873695.1 uncultured Clostridia bacterium
CCCCTGCAAAATGCAACCCAGTTGCTTTAAGCAGAGGTTTTTCGACAAGCTGAGGACCGGCTCTTGTGAGCCGGTCCTTTTTATGTTTGTATCAGAAAAACATCCCCATGAAGCCGTCGGGCATCTGACGGCTCTGATCCCAGATATCGTCAAACTGCACCCGGTTCAGAGCCGTCACATCGCCCTCGGAGCCGGCGGCCTGCCGAGGGTCCATGGGAGGCTCGTCCAGGTCGTCATAGGGCTGGTACAACCCCACCCGGAATACCTCCACCTTCCGCCGGGGGCAGCCCCGGCTGTCCAGCTCCAGATACAACTTCCAGGGCTCGTCCGGCTCCTCGTGGTCCCATTCGATCACATAATACTGCATACGATTCTCCTCACTTACTGAAAAAACGCTGGATATCGGCCTGAGATGCCTGGACACTGCCCTGGGCGAAGCCATTCCGGCCGCCGCCCCGGCCGTTCAGAGCCTTATTCAGATCCTTCACCAGAGCGGAGATATCCTGAGCGTCGGGGTGGACCAGGGCGTAGGCGTATTGTCCGTCCTCCCCGGCGAACACAGCGGCCAGGCCGCCGGCACGCTTCGCCACGGTATCTGCCAGACGGCGCACGCTGTCGCCCTTCATGGCGGGCTGGAACAGCACCACATCGCCGGCGCCCTCGTTCTCCTTAGCGATGGCGTCAAACACAGCCTCCTCCAAATGGGTGGTCCGGGCCTTGGCGGCGGACAGTTCCGCCTCCAGCCGCTCCACCGCCGCCAAGGTGTCCAGAGGTTTGACACTGAGCTGCTGGCCGATGGCTTTGGCCTGGTCGTAGGTCCCGCCCAGGTAGTCCAGGGCCCGTTTGCCGCAGAGAATCTCCAGCCGGACGCCCTCCCGGAACTTCTGGCAGGAGAGGACCTTAATGAGGCCCACCTGGCCCGCCCGCAGGACATGGGTACCGCAGCAGGCGCAGCAGTCGGCCTCCGGGAATGTGACGATGCGGACCTGGCCCGTCAGCTCCTTTTTGCTGCGGTAGTCCAGAGCCGCCAGCTCTTCGGGGGAGGGGTAATCAATCTCCACCTCCCGGTCCGCCCAGATGACCTCATTGGCTTTCCGTTCCGCGTCCAGGGCCTGCTCCCAGGAGATGTCGGCGTTGTAGTCGATGGTGACGGTGTCCGCCCCCATGTGAAAGCCCACGTTGTCGCAGTGGTAGTCCCCGCAGAGGATGCCGGAGATGATATGCTCACCGGAGTGCTGCTGCATATGGTCGAACCGCCGTGCCCAGTCGATGCGCCCGGTGACCATCTGTCCGGTTTCCACAGGCTTATCACAGGTGTGGAAAATCACCCCTCCTTTTTCATGAACATCGGTAACCTTCGCATCGTTCAGAGTGCCATGATCCGCGGGCTGACCGCCGCCCTCGGGATAGAAGGCGGTGCAGTCCAGCACCACCTGAAAGCCGTTTTTTCCGGCTTCGCAGGACAAAACGGTGGCGGGGAAGTCCTTGATGAAGGGGTCAATGTAGTAGAGCTTTTCCGTTTCCATGTGGAAAACTTCCTTTCGATTGTTATAGGAGCGGTTCACCTTGCGGCGAGCATCGGACAAAGGCCCGGTACGGATCTCCCGGCGTATAGCCCAGCCGTTCCGCCAGGGACAGGGAGGAGGCGTTGTGGGCGTCCCAGCTGGGGTATATCCCCCGGTCCAGACATTCCAGGATCAGCGCCGCACCGCAGGCCCTGGCAAGGCCATGGCGGCGGAAGTCTGGATGGGTGTCGATTTCAATTTCAATCCCGCCGTCAAAAGTGGCATAGGAGGATGCTCCGGCCACCAGAGTGTCTCCCCGCAGGACGGCAAAGCCCAGCCCCAGGGCTTGGAAGCACGCCCAGGTGGGATATTGGGATACTAGGTCCTGACTCCAGGTATTTTCTAAACACAAATTGTATAATTTTTGATTAATTATCCGAACAGTATAAGAATTTGGCAGGCTGCTGGCGTATATTTGCAGAGCTTTCCGGTCAAAAATGGTGTCTTTCCGGGTGGCGTAGCGGGTGATGGGCTGAATACCCCGGCCAAACCGGGCGGCGATTGCGGCTGCCCAGGCGTCGTTTTGGGGAATCAGCAGGGGAACGGAAACGGCGTCCAGCAACGACTTGTCAGGGCTTCCGGCGAAAAAGGAGAAGTCTCCCAGGACCGCCGCGGCGGAGAGCATGGATTCGGTAGTGTATACGTTCCCCATGCGACCTTGCAGACAGGCCCATAGAATGCCCTCCGGCCAGGCACCGAACAGGGGCGCGGCCGGGGACGGGACAGACAGCTTTCGAATCATAGAATGCCATCCAGAAGCCCCAGAAATTGCTTCCATCGCAACACCCGGCGGCAGGCTGCGTCGATGACATCCTCGGAGAGCATGCCGTTTTCCACGGCGTCGATGACCTTGGGAATCTGGGCCCGATAGTCAGTGGTGAGGACCAGATCGTTGCCGGCCTGGAGGGCCATGACAGCCACGGCCCCGTCGGCGGCGTAGGCGCTGACAGCGTCCATGGCCAGGTCGTCGGTCATCACCACACCGTCGA
This sequence comes from uncultured Clostridia bacterium, assembly GCA_945873695.1. Lineage (GTDB taxonomy): Bacteria > Bacillota > Clostridia > Oscillospirales > Oscillospiraceae > Oscillibacter. Next base: position 2,555 of record CAMCDX010000007.1, read on the forward strand.
AGCCCAGTTCCTCCCGCAGGATGCGGTGGACAGCGGGGGAGAGGGAGGCGGGCAGGTTCGGGTCCATACACTCCACAATGTTGTGGGAGACCAGTACGGAAGTCAAGGCGCCGCCGCTGTCAAAACCGGCGGAGAAGGGGAGGAAGTCCCCGCTGATGAAATCCTCATAGGGCCGATCGTCCACGGCGATGCCGGTGTGGGTGTCGGCGTTGCTGCCGTAGCCGGGGAAGTGCTTCAGCACACTGCCCATCCCATCTCCGGACATTTTCGCGGTGACGGCGGAGACGTAACTGGCTGTTGATGTTTCGTCTTGCCCAAAAGAGCGGGGATAAATGAAGTCGCCGGGGTCTGTGGATACATCCGCCACCGGGGCTAGGTTCACGTTGAAGCCCAGAGCCTTCAGCAGCACATCCTTCTCGTGGGCGTCCGCCGTGACGCGGTCCATGCCGCCCAGGGCGTACAGCCGTTGGGGAGAGGCGAATTTCTCACTGCGGATGTGAGGGTTGGAGCTGACCCGCACCACGGTGCCGCCCTCCTCGTCCACGCCGATCAGCAGCGGGATGGCGGCGGTGTCCTGGTAGCTTTGGATGGTCTGAATGAGCTCGTTGGCGGTGTTGTCTTTCGTGTCCCGGCCGAAGAGGATGTAGCCGCCCAGGTGGTAAGTACGCACGTCCTCCACAGCATTCTCCGCCGGGCAGCGGACAAAGAACAGCTGGCCCACCTTTTCCTCCAGGGTCATGGAGTCCAGCAGAGTATCCACAGGATCAGCGGGCTCAGGCTCCGGTTCCAGCTGAGGCTCCGGGGCGGCCGCTTCCTCCTGAGTGGGGGGAGCGGGGTCCTCTTCCGAAGAGGCAGCTGTTTCGCCGCAGGCGGAAAGAGACAGCAGGGAACAAGCGGCCAGCAGCGCCGCCAGCAGTCGTTTCATAGGCACCTCCCGGAGCTTGATGTGGATAGTGTACCACAAAGCGGAGAAAAAAGAAAGGGCGCGGGTGTTTCCCGCGTCCTTTCCGGCTAAAGCAGACGTTATTCCTCAGGCTTTACCAGGGCAATGTGCAGCTCATCCAGCTGCGCCTGGGTGATTCCCCAAAAGGCGGGGCCTTTTGGGGAGCCCCTTTGATTTGAAATGCTCGGTGGAAATGAATTCCGCCTGCGCCAAGGTTTTGCCTGCCGGCAAAACGCTTGACGCGCCTGACGGCGCGGCTCGCCGTTGGCTCGCCCGAAGTCACCGGGAAAAGCTGGCGGTTTCTTATTCCTGGGGCTTTACCAGGGCAATGTGCAGCTCATCCAGCTGCGCCTGGGTGACTTCGCTGGGGGCGTCCATCATCACGTCCTGGGCGTTCTTGTTCATGGGGAAGGGGATGATCTCCCGGATGGAGTCCTCGCCGGCCAGCAGCATGACCATGCGGTCCACGCCGGGGGCAATGCCCGCGTGGGGGGGCGCGCCGTAGGTGAAGGCGTTGTACATGGCGGGGAACTTAGCCTTCACGTCCTCCTCGCCCAGGCGGACCAGCTCGAAGGCCTTGATCATGATCTCGGGGTCGTGGTTCCGCACGGCGCCGGAGCTGAGCTCCACGCCGTTGCACACCAGGTCGTACTGGTCGGCGGTGATGGACAGGGGATCGATCTCACCCCGCTCGGCCTTCAGCAGCACTTCCAGGCCGCCGGAGGGCATGGAGAACGGGTTGTGGCAGAACTCCAGCTCACCGGACTCGTCGCCGATCTCGTACATGGGGAAGTCCACGATCCAGCAGAAGGCGTACTGTTCCTTATCCATGTGGCCGGGGACGGCGGCGCCCAGGGTCTTCACCAGGACGCCGGCGGTCTTCTGGGCGGCACCCAGGGTACCGGCGGACAGAGCCACGAAGTCGTTGGCCTTCAGGCCCAGAGCGGACACCACGGCGTCCTTGATGGGCTGGACGAACTTGGCGATGCCGCCCACGATTTCGCCGTTCTCGTCCAGGCGGAACCAGTAGGGCTTGCCGCCGGAGACGACCTCCACGTCGGCCAGGGTCTTGTCGATGAACTTGCGGGTCTCGTGGAAGTCGGAGACCACCACGGCCTTGACCACGTTGCCCTCGAAGGGGCCGAAGCCGCAGCCGCCCAGAACAGAAGTGACATCCTGCACCGTCAGGTCGATACGCAGGTCGGGCTTGTCGGAGCCGTACTTCTCCATGGCCTCCAGATAGGGAATGCGCATGAAGGGCGCGCCGCTGGCACGGTCATACTTGCCGTATTTGGCGAAGATGGGGGGCAGGACCTTTTCACAGACGGCAAACACGTCCTCCTGGGAGGCGAAGGCCATCTCCATATCCAGCTGGTAGAACTCGCCGGGGGAGCGGTCGCCCCGGGCGTCCTCGTCCCGGAAGCAGGGAGCGATCTGGAAGTACTTATCGAAACCGGAGGTCATCAGCAGCTGTTTGAACTGCTGGGGAGCCTGGGGCAGAGCGTAGAACTTGCCGGGATGCTTCCGGGCGGGCACCAGGTAGTCCCGGGCGCCCTCAGGGGAGGAAGCGGTCAGGATGGGGGTGGTGATCTCCAGGAAGCCCTCGGCGGTCATGGCCTGACGCAGGGCGGCCACCACGTTGCAGCGCAGGATGATGTTGCTCTTGACCTCAGGGTTCCGCAGATCCAGGTAGCGGTACTTCAGCCGCAGGGCCTCGTCGGCCTCCCGGCTGCGGTTGATCTGGAAGGGCAGCTCGTTGTGGCGGCAGCGGCCCAGGACCTCCACCTTGGCGGGGACAACCTCAATGTCGCCGGTAGGAATTTTGCTGTTCTTGGAGTCCCGCTCCCGGACGGTGCCCTCCACGGAGATGGTGGATTCCTTGGTGATGGCCTTGAAGGTGTTCACCATGTCCTCGGTCTCGGCCACCACCTGGGTGGTGCCGTAGAAGTCCCGGACGATCACGAAGGCCAGGCTGGCGGAGACCACGCGGACGTTCTCCATCCAGCCCACGATCTTGACCTGTTTGCCGGCGTCAGCGATGCGCAGTTCGCCGCAGGTGTGGGTACGATTCTGCATCATAGTTGGTTGTTCCTTTCTGTATTTCGATTATGATTTGTATATTTTAAATACAATATTACGAAACGGATTTAATTTGCGGCCTGTTCCCACAGCGCATGAGCCATTTCCTGTCCAATTTCTTTACTGTTCTTCATCAGCAGCGGCAGGGAAACGCTGTGTGTAAAGTCCTCGTAGTGCCAGGCATCCACGCAAAATGATAATTCTTCTGACCGCCAGACCTTCTGCCCGTTATCCTGAGCAAAGCCGATGATCATATTTCCAATGTCGCCATCCTCCAGAGTCTTGGAGGTGTTGACGGCGTTCTGTAAAAACGGCAGGATTTGCAGCAGCGGATTTAGAGGAGAACGGCGAAAGCGAAGCCCCTGGATTTGGCTCCAGAATGCGTCGAATCCCGGTGTTCCGGCCGAAAAGCGAAGACGGCGGCTGTTGTGGTCTCTGCCGTCGAACTGAATCAGCAGGACATCTGCCATATCCGGTTCCAGGTCCGGGAAAAGCGTCTCGACGCCTACCGGGCGGCTGTACCAGCCACACCAGCAGACCAGCGCCAGCAGCACCGCTGCAGCCGCGATTTTCCAGCGTTTTTTCATACGAATTTCCTTTCGCCCTCGACACGGACGGGCATATCATCCCAGGATAACAGCGCCCTTTTCTTTCTCCGCCAGGCCCGCCTTGATGCGGTAGATGGTGGCGGCGGGCTCCAGCTTGGTCTGCTCGCCGGTGGTCATGTCCTTGCAGGCCACCACGCCGGCGTTAATCTCGTCCTCGCCCAGAAAAATGACGTAGGGGATGCCCAGCTTGTCGGCGTAGGAAATCTTCTGCTTGAACTTCTTCTCCTCGCAGTGGAGCTGGGTGCGGATGCCGTTCTCCCGCAGCTGCGTTGCCAGGGAGATGGCGGCGGACAGGTCCTCGGTCATGGGCAGGATCAACACGTCGGCGGGGGCGGTGGGCAGCTCCGGGTTCAGCATCCCCTGTTCGCCCAGAACGTAGAACAGCCGGGTGAGGCCGATGGAGATGCCCACGCCGGGGAGCTGGCGGTCAGTGTAGTACTCCGCCAGGTTGTCGTAGCGGCCGCCGGAGCAGACGGAGCCGATCTCCGGGTGGTCCAGCAGGGTGGTCTCATACACGGTGCCGGTGTAGTAGTCCAGGCCCCGGGCGATGGTCAGGTCCACGGCAAAGTTCTCGGCGGGGACGCCGAAGGCGGCCAGGTACTTCACCACGGTGTTCAGCTCCGCCAGGCCGGTATCGAACACCTCATTCCGGCCCTGATAGCCCTCCAGCGCCGCCAGCACCTCCTCGTTGGTGCCGGTGATGGCGATGAACTTCAGGATCTCGCCGGCCTGCTCTTCGGACAAGGCAATTTCTTCGTCCATGAGAATAGCCTTCACCTTTTCGGGACCGATCTTGTCCAGCTTATCCACGGTGCGCATGATGTCGCCGGACTTTTCCGTCAGGCCAAGCATGGCATAGAAGCCGTTCAGGATCTTCCGGTTGTTCACCCGGATCTGAAACCGTTTCAGGCCCAAGGTGGAGAAGGTCTTATAGATGATGGCGGGAATTTCCGCCTCGTTGGTGATGGACAGCTTACCGTCGCCGATAATATCGATGTCCGCCTGATAGAATTCCCGGAACCGGCCCCGCTGGGCCCGCTCGCCCCGGTAGACCTTGCCGATCTGGTAGCGGCGGAAGGGGAAAGAGAGGTCGTTGTAGTGCAGGGCCACGTACTTGGCCAGGGGGACCGTCAGGTCGAACCGCAGGGCCAGGTCGGCGTCGCCCTTCTGGAAGCGGTAAATCTGTTTCTCGGTCTCGCCGCCGCCTTTGGCCAGCAGCACGTCGCTGGATTCGATGACGGGGGTGTCCAGAGGGGTGAAGCCATAGAGGGAGTAGGTGCGGCGCAGCACCTCCATAATGCGCTCCATCTGCTGCTGGGGCGCGGGGAGGAGCTCCATAAAGCCGGACAGCGTCCGGGGAGTCATTTTAGCCATGGTCGTTCTCCTTCTTTCAATAGGTTGATCGGTAAAAGTTTCGCCGGCCGCTTGTGCCCCGAAGGTGGATTTCAAAGGCCGTGGGGTCTGGGGTGAAACCCCGATGGGGGCGGGCAAGGCCTGCCAAACTGTTTTGGGAATCAAAAAGAATGCTCCCGTCCCAAGGCTTTGGGACGAGAGCGAAAACCGCTTCGTGGTGCCACCCAAATTCGGGGCGTGACGCCCCCTTTGGCCTCCTGGTACGGGGAGGGTGCCGTGGGCGTTTCCGCCCCCGCTCCGCCGCTGTCCTTCGTCCAGGCCGACCAGGGCGCTCTCAGCGCCGCGTCCCTCTCTGTGGGTCGGGTATTGGAGTACTGCTGCGGCATCCATGCGGTAAAATCCAAAATAGATTCTATGCGCTTTTGCGCAAAATGTCAAGCGATGGGCCGGCTGGAGGGATTCACGATGCAGCGCCAGTCCAGGTCGCCCCGGGCCAGGCCCAGCACCAGCATCTCCGCCGTGGCGATGTTGCTGGCAAAGGGGATGTTGTTCTGGTCGCACAGGCGGGAGATATAAGAGATGTCGCCCGCCATGTTTTCGCTGCTGGGGTCGTTGAAGAACAGGACCATGTCAAACTCGTTATAGGCGATCCGGGCACCGATCTGCTGGCTGCCGCCGTGGGCGTAGGACAGGAAGCAATGGACCTTCAGGCCGGTGGCGTCGGCCACCATGTGGCCGGTAGCGTTGGTGGCGTAAATTTGATGCTGGGACAGAATGCCGGCATAGGCCGTGCAGAACTGTACCATCAGGTCTTTTTTATTGTCGTGAGACATCAGAGCGATGTTCATGGGGTCAGACTCCTTTCTATTTGATCCGCAGCAGGGGGACTCTGCCGCCCTGGATGCGTTTTGCGATGTTGCGGTACGCGGAAGAGCACAGCTGTCCTTCGGCCAACAGGATGGGGACGCCCCGGTTCAGGCACAGGGGGAGAGCGTCATCCTCCGGGACCACGCCCAGGAGGGGAAGCCCCGCTTTGTCGATGGCATCGTCGATGGTGGCGTGAAGCTGGCGGAGCATCTTCTTCCGCACCCGGTTCACCACCAGGTGCAGGGACCCAACGGGGAACCGCTCCAGTTCCATAACGGTATGCTGGGCGTCCCGCAGGGAAGAGGCATCGGCGGTAGTGACCACCACGCAGCGGTCGGCGCCGCAGGTGGCCAGCCGGAAGCCGGAGCCCAGGCCCGCCGGCGCGTCCAGCAGGCAGTAATCATATCGCTTTCGGACCTCGTGGAGCAGGTCGATCATCTGCCCCTCCGTCACCGGACGGCCCCGGCTGCGGGCGGGAGCTGTCAGCAGAAAGAGTCCGGGAAGCTTGGGGTGCTCCACCACGGCGGAGTCCAGAGAACACCGCCTCTGGGCCACGTCGGAGAAATCCATCAGCGCCCGGTCAGTAAGGCCCAGGGCCAGGTCCAGGTTCCGCAGGCCCACGTCGCAGTCCAGGCACAGCACCCGCTTCCCGGCCTGGGCCAGGGCGGCGCCGACGCCGGAGACAAAGGAGGTCTTGCCGGTTCCGCCCTTTCCGGAGACGACGGCGATACACTGACCTGAGGATTCCATGGAAAGACCTCCTTTTAGTAAGTTTATGTGGGCAAGCCGACAATTCTATTATAACGGATTCTTTTTGATTTTTGCAAATGGTCTGGGGTATTTTTTCGGCGATTCTTTGATTTTTTTTATAAAAATCAGCCGGTGGCGGACATCTGTGCCCGGGATGACGTAATCCTTTACCTCCGAGACCTGTCCACCCAGGGTCGAGATGGCCTTTTTGGCGGCTTCCAGCTCTGCGTCAGAGTCCACGGATTTCATGGACAGGAAGGTGCCGCCCACCTTCACAAGGGGCAGGCACAGCTCAGTGAGCATCTGGAGATTGGCAACTGCCCGGGAGGTGACGATGTCAAAGGACTCCCGCCGGTGGGCCGCGAATTCCTCGGCCCGGGCGTGAACGCAGTCTACATCGGCCAGACCCAAGTCGCCGCAGACCTCTTTCAGAAAGTCGATGCGCTTATTCAGGGAATCCAGCAGGGTCAGGCGGATGGAGGGCTCCAGAATGCGCAGGGGCATGCCGGGGAAGCCGGCGCCGGTGCCCACGTCCACCACCGACTTGCCCCGCAGGTCCGTCAAGGTCAGGAGGGCGGCGCTGTCCAGAAAGTGGAGGGCGGCGATGTCGGCAGGTTCCGTGATAGCGGTCAGGTTCATGACCCTGTTTTTTTCAATCAGAAGTTCGGCATAGCGCATCAGAGCGGGGACGCCGTCAGTGGACAGCCCCAGGGTGGTGAGACCGTCTCGCAGGAGCTGTTCCATTATTTCTGTTCCTTCAGCAGGTCCCGGATCTCCGTCAGCAGCTTCTCCTCAGCGGAAGGCTCGGGAGGAGCGGGAGGCGCGGCGGGAGCCTCTTCCTTCTTGCGGTGCAGGCCGTTGATAAACTTGATGAGGCAGAATACGGCGAAGGCGATGATGAGGAAGTCCAGAATGGTGGCCAGGAAGGCGCCGTATCGGATGGCCACCTCGGTGGCGGGGTCGATGGCGCCGTCAGCGCCGGCCACAGCGGCCTTCAGGACAATCTTCCAGTTGGAGAAGTCCACGCCGCCGGTGAGCATGGAGACGGCGGGCATGATGACGTCATTCACCAGAGAAGTGGAGATCTTGCCGAAGGCGCCGCCGATGATGACGCCGACGGCCATGTCCATCACGTTGCCCCGGGCGATAAATTGCTTGAATTCCGCGATAAAGCCGGTATCTTTTGCCATAAAATCAATCCTTTCTGTATAATTTTATAAAAATATTACAACTCGCTATTACATGCGCCAATGCGCAGAGCCGGGTCCAGCACCCGGGCCAGCATGACAGCGGCCTGGGCGCGGGTCAGGGAGGCGGTGCCCCGGAAGGAGCCCAGGGCGTCGGCGCCGTTGAGGATGCCTGCCCGGTACAGGGAACGGATGGCGGCGGTCTGCTGGTAGTCGTACCGCTTACCGGGCACGTCGGGGATGGCGGGGTCCTGATTCAGCACCGGCAGGTCGCCGCACACCGACCACAGCAGGGCGGCGAAGTCCTCCCGCCAGGCGGAGCCGTCAAAGTCCGGCGACTCCATGTGGGGGGTGGTGAGGAGGTCGATGTTCTCCCGGTAATCGAGGTAGTAGCTGGCGGGGAACCACCACTGGTCCCAGGCTCCCGCCTCCCTGGCGGCCTGACAGGACCACATGTAGCCGTTCAGGTGGCTGGCCAGCTCCCGCATGTCCGCCTCCTCCACGATCCATAGCCCTCCCCCAAGTTCAGGAAGGACCCAGCTGGCAGCTTCGTAATGGAAACCGCTGTCAGGGAAGCCTATCTCCACCCGCAGAGGAAAGGGCGGCGTGAAATCCTCCCGGAAGGAAACGCTGAGATAATGGCCGTCGAAAAACCAGCTGTTCCCTTCTACGTCCGACAGATTCCCCACCTGCTTGCCGTCGCCGTCGTAAAACCGGACGTAGTCGTCGGCATCGGCGGGGAGGGTGGGGAGGACCCCGTCACCGCCTTTTAAAATATGGTGGAGCCGGGCGGACAGCACTGTCAGTTGGGCGTAGGTCAGGGGAGCGTTGGGGGAGAAGGCGGTGTCCGACGTGCCGTTCAGAAGTCCTGCCTCGTAGCAGAGCTTCACGGCGTCATAGCACCAGCTGTCCTCCGCAACATCGGCGAATCCGGTGTACGCCCGGCTTTTCGGGACCTCTGTATCCCTTGCGCCGCAAGGGATACAGAGAATGGACAGGAATGCAGCCAACAGAAGGGCCGAAATCGTACGCTTCATCGCTCCGCTCCTTTCTATCCGCTGGAAACGGGCCCGGAATCTGGAAAGTTTCCTTACTTCTTCGGCACCAGCTTGTCCTTCCCGCCCATGTAGGGCCGCAGGACTTCGGGGATGACGACGGTGCCGTCGGCCTGGAGGTTGTTTTCCAGGAAGGCGATCAGCATCCGGGGAGGCGCCACGCAGGTGTTGTTCAGGGTATGGCAAAGCTGCATCTTGCCGTTCTCGTCCTTGTAGCGGATGCGGAGTCGGCGGGCCTGGGCGTCGCCCAGGTTGGAGCAGGAGCAGACCTCAAAGTACTTTTGCTGGCGGGGAGACCAGGCCTCGATGTCACAGGATTTCACCTTCAGGTCCGCCAGATCTCCGGAGCAGCACTCCAGCTGCCGGACGGGGATGTCCAGGGAGCGGAACAGCTCTACGGAGTAACGCCACAGCTTCTCATACCAGTCCTTGGACTCCTCAGGCTTGCAGACCACGATCATCTCCTGCTTTTCGAACTGGTGGATGCGGTACACGCCCCGCTCCTCGATGCCGTGAGCGCCCTTTTCCTTGCGGAAGCAGGGAGAGTAGGAGGTCAGGGTCTGAGGCAACTTTTCCACGGGGATGATCTGATCAATGAAGCGGCCGATCATGGAGTGCTCGGAAGTGCCGATCAGGTACAGGTCCTCGCCCTCGATCTTGTACATCATGCCGTCCATATCGGTCTGGCTCATGACGCCCTCCACCACGTTGCCGTGGATCATAAAGGGGGGAATGCAGTAGGTGAAGCCCTTACCGATCATAAAGTCCCGGCCGTAGGCCAGCACAGCCTCATGGAGACGGGCGATGTCGCCCAGCAGGTAGTAGAAGCCGTTGCCGGAGACCCGGCCGGCGGCATCCAGGTCGATGCCGTCAAAGCTCTCCATGATCTCAGTGTGGTAAGGGATGGGGAAGTCAGGAGTGACCGCCTCACCGAACCGCTCCACCTCCACGTTGCAGGAATCGTCAGGGCCCAGAGGCACGGAGTCGTCGATGATCTGGGGGATCACCAGCAGCCGCTTGTGGAGCTCGTTTTCCAGTTCCGCTTCCAGCTTCTCCAGCTCCGCCAGCCGGTCCGCCTGTTCCTTCACCTGGGCCTTCACAGCCTCAGCCTCTGCCAGCTTGGAGGGGTCCTTCTTGGCCTGGCCCATCAGCACGCCGATCTGCTTGGACAGCTGATTACGGTTGGAGCGGAGCTGGTCGGCCTCCACGATGGCGGCACGGCGCTTGGCGTCCAGGTCGATGACCTCATCTACCAGGGGCAGCTTGGCGTCCTGGAACTTTTTCTTGATGTTTTCCTTGACAATGTCGGGATTTTCCCGAATAAATTTGATATCCAGCATGGTTTTCTTCTCCTTTTATCGTAAAACGAATTGCATGTTTCACGTGAAACATGGGGATTTACTTGTTCAGCACAGCCTCCTTCAGCTGCTGGTAGCGCTGGGAGGGAGAGGTGACGCCGTCAATGCCGTCCTTTGACAGCAGACCCACCAGACCGTCGTCCTCCATACGCTGCATGGTCTGGCGGCAGGCGTCATAGTCGGCGGCGGCGTACTGCTGCTGCAGGATGTACAGGGCGGTCATGGCCTCGGTGTTCTTGCTGGCGGCCTCGGTCTCGTTCTTCGCCTCCGACAGCTGCTTTTCCAGGTCTTCCGCCTGGCCTTTCAGCTGAGAGAGCTCCTCCTGGAGCTGGATGATCTTGTCCTGGGTATCCTGAATCTCCTGCATGGCGGACACGGAGTTCTGGAGCTGGCCCAATGCCTCGGTATTGCTGCGCTGGTGCATAAAAAAGGACAGGGCCATCAGCAAAAACGCGGCAATAAAGAGGATCATGATATAGACAACGACGGGCTTTTTGCCGGAGGGGGCCTTCTGCACCGGGGTTTCTTCCGCCTCGCCGCTGCTTCGCTTCTCTAATTTCATAGGTATACAGTTCCTTTCAAAGGATTTAAGAGTTTTTCTTCATCCGCAAGAGGGCCAGGGCCTCCAGGAGGTCATTCAAATCGTCCAGGCCGTAGTATTCCAGCTCAATGCGGCCCTTTTTCCGGCCGGTAACGATGCGGACGCCCCGGCCCAGCTTGCTGGAGAGCTCCTTCTGCGCCTCGGCGGTGTAGTCCACACCGGCGGAAGGGGCTTTTTTCGGCGCTTTCTTTTCAGCGGCCAGCTTTTTCGCCAGGGCCTCCGTCTGCCGGACAGACAAGCCGCCGGCCACCACGGCGTTGGCGGCGTTTTCCTGGACGGCGGGGGAGAGGGGCAGCAGCGCCCGGGCGTGGCCTGCGGAGAGCTTGCCCTCCTCCACCAGTTTTCGCACCGGCGGCGTCAGACCCAGCAGCCGCAAGGCGTTGGTGACGGCGCTGCGGGATTTGCCCACCCGCTGGGCAGCCTCCTCCTGGGTCATATGATAGTTGTCAATGAGGGCCTGGAAGCCGGCGGCCTCCTCCATGGGGTTCAGGTCCTCCCGCTGGAGGTTTTCGATCATGGCCAGCTCGGCGGCCTTCCGGTCATCGGCTTCCATGACGATGGCGGGAACCTCCTGGAGCCCTGCCAGCCGGGCGGCCCGCCAACGGCGCTCACCGGCGATGATCTGGTAATAGCCGGAGGCCAGTTTCCGCACCGTCAGGGGCTGGATAATGCCGTGCTCCCGGATGGACTCCGCTAGTTCCGCCAGTGAAGCCTCGTCAAAATACTTCCTGGGCTGGGAAGAACAGCTTTCCACCTGGGAGATGGGCAGCATGAGACTGCCGGAGGTCTCCGCTTTCAACACGTCGTCGCCCAGCAGAGCGCCGAGTCCCCGGCCCAGGCCGGAGGGCTTTTTGGATGCCATGACAAATTCTCCTTTCGAAGGGTCATCCCTGCTGCTTCTTCAAAAACTCAGCAGCCAGGGCGGTATAGGCCTCGGCGCCCCGGGAGGAGCGGTCGTAGGCAGTGATGGGCTTTCCGTGGCTGGGGGCCTCGGAAAGCCGGACATTGCGGGGAATGACAGTAGCGTAGACCTTGCCGGGGAAGTAGTGTTTCACTTCCTCCGCTACCTGCAGGGCCAGGTTGGTCCGGCCATCAAACATGGTCAGCAGAACGCCCTCCAGCTCCAGCCGGGGATTCAGTGACCGGCGGACGATGCGGACGGTGTTCATCAGGTCGGAAAGGCCTTCCAGGGCAAAGTACTCGCCCTGCACCGGCACCAGAATGGCGTCGGCGGCGCAAAGGGCGTTGAGAGTCAGCAGCTCCAGGGAAGGGGGGCAGTCGATAAAGACAAAGTCATAATCCGCTTTTACTTGCTCCAGCGCCTCCTTCAGCAGGAACTCCCGCCGCTCCATACCGATTAGCTCGATGCCCGCTCCGGCCAAGGCCTTGTTGGAGGGCAGCACGTCGCCAAATTTGGTATGTACTAGGGCGTCCCGGGTGGGGATGTCCCGGATCAAGACGTCGTAAACGCCCTTGGAGACGGTTTTGTCCACGCCCATGCCGGAGGTGGAGTTGGCTTGGGGATCGAAGTCGCACAGCAGTACCCGCTGTCCGGCCTCGTGCAGGGCGGCGGCCAGGTTGACGCAGGTGGTGGTCTTGCCCACGCCGCCCTTTTGGTTCACGATCGCGATGGTTTTTGCCACAGAGGCACCTACTTTCCAAAATCCACAGGAGTTTGCGTATGTTTACACATGGCATATTATATCAAGGCGGATAGAGGCTTGCAAGGTCAAACAAGAAAAATTTCAGAAGGTTTCACGTGAAACATTGTCTGGATGGACGAAAAAAGAAAGCCCATGTTTCACGTGAAACATGGGCTTGTAGATCAAAGCAGCAGCACTCCGCCTCTGGGGGGCAGGTCCAGGGTCAGGGCGCCCTTCTGAACAGGGAAGACTTGGCCGGAGAGCAGATCCCGGGCGGAAGTACCCTCCCACGCCAGCGTCAGCCGGGTGGGTTGGTCCCCGGCATTGGTCACCGTTACCAAAGTCTGGTCCGCGGTCTCCCGGGCAAAGGCCAGCAGAGGGCCGGAGGTGTAGAGATAGCGGATAGTACCTTTTTGAAGAGCAGGATTTTCCTGGCGGAGGCGGCCCAACAGGGTAAATCGGGCCAGCAGGTCCCGGTCACCGCCCTCCCGGGGGTAGGTGCTCCGGTTGAAGGGGTCCTCCCAGCCCTCCAGCCCCAGTTCATCGCCGTAGTAGACGGTGGGGGAGCCGGGAAAGGTAAACAGCACCAGGGCCGCCAGCTTCACCAGCGCGGTACCGGCGGCGCGCTGCTCGGGGGAGAGGCGGAAGTTGGCCCGCTCCTCCTTGGAGGCGGGAGCCATCCCGGCGCCCAGCACCGTCAGGATGCGGGTGGTGTCGTGGGTGCCCAGAAAGTTCATAGCGGAGTAAAAAGCGGCGGGCGGGTAGTTCTCCCGAATGGTTTCCATAGATTCCCGGAAGCCGTCCGCGTCACCGCCCTGAAGATAGGCCAGCAGCGCCGTCCGGAAGGGGTAGTTCATCACGCCGTGAAGTTCTCTGCCCAACAGGTATTTCCGCCGCTGGGAGTAGGCGATCTTGGTGCTGGCGTCCTCCCAGACCTCACCCAGCAAAAGGGCGTTGGGGTCCGTCTCCTCCACGGCGGCCCGGATCTTCTCAATGAACCAGCCCGGCAGCTCGTCGGCCACGTCCAGCCGCCAGCCGGAGGCTCCGGCCTTCAGCCAGCGGCGAATAATGGAATGGGGGCTGTCAATGATGTAATCAATGTAGGCAGGGCTGTCCTCCCGCACCGCAGGCAGGGTGCGGATGCCCCACCAGGCATCGTAGTCATCGGGCCAGGGGTGAAAAGAAAACCAGTCGTAGTAGGGACTGTCCTGGCTCTGGGCGGCACCCAGAGTGGGGTAGAAGCCGTCGGCGTTGAAGTACAGGCTCTGGGAGCCGGTGTGGTTAAACACGCCGTCCAGCACCACATGCATCCCCCGGGCCTTTGCCTGGGCGCAGAGGGAGCGAAAGTCCTCCTCCGTACCCAACAGAGGGTCGATCTTGGTGTAGTCAGCGGTGTTGTAGCGGTGGTTGGAGGCGGACTCGAAGATGGGGCACAGATACAGCGTGGTCACGCCCATAGTCCGCAGGTCGTCCAGTCTGGAGGCAATCCCCCGAAGGGTACCGCCGAAAAAGTCCCGGTTTCGGATCTCACCGTCAGGGTCCGGCCGCCACTCCGGCGTCTCCGCCCAGTCCCCGTGGACCCAGCGGTTCCCCACCAGTCCCTCCGGGGTGGCGGCGTCATCCGGCAGACGACAGAAACGATCTGGAAAAATCTGGTATGTGATACCGGCGCCGAACCACTGGGGTGTATGGCTTTCCTCATAAACAGTCAACTGCCAGGAGGCCGTCTCGCCGTCGCTGCGGTAGCCGGTCCGGTCCAGGTCACAACCGGACCCGTCCTCCCGCCAGAAGCGGAAGTGGTACCACACCAGCTCCGGCTCCGCCGGGGCGGGGAGGGTGATGGAGAAGCGGAGCCGGTCCGCCTCGGGGCCGTCGCAGATCAGCTCGTGCTCCTCGCTGGTACCGGCGAACTCCCGGTCCAGCAGGATGGCGCAGTGGGTGAAGCCCTCCGCGAGCAGAGGACGGCAGTAAAAGGTGACGGATTGCCCGCAGACAACGGCGCCGAAAGGCGTTTTGCAAAGGTCGCAGCGGGGATCGAAAACAAACGGTTCGCTCATAACAGAGACTCCTTCGATGGTTGATAGGGATGAAAGCGGACGGGAGCGGTCACTGGAGCAGTTGGCCCTCACCGATGACGGCGGTGCCGAGCTCGTCGGGAGTAAAATAGGCATTGAGGATCTTCACGGCGGTGGAGGCCAGAGCGGCGCCGGAGCCGCCCTGCTCGATGACGATGGACACCACGATCTCCGGGTCCTCGTAGGGGGCAAAGCAGACAAACACGCCGTTGTTGGTGGTCTCCTTGTTAATCTGGGCGGTGCCGGTCTTGGCGCCGGCGGACACCACGCAGTCCTTGAAATAGGGGGCCAGACTGCCGGTGGTCAGACCGTGCATGCCCGCCTTGACAGCCTCCAGATTCTCCTGGCTGATGTCGATGGTGCGGACGGGATCGCGGCTGCCCACCGCCACCACCTCGCTGTTGTCGTAGGTCTTGACGGTCTTCAGCAGGTGGGCCTCGCAGAACTTGCCGCCGGAGACCAAAGTGGAGATGTAGTTGGCCAGCTGAAGGGGGGTGAACAGGTAGCTGGACTGGCCGAAGGCCGCCCAGGGGGCCTGATTCTCACCCCGCTTGTTCTCCGCGATATTGCCGGCGTAATCGCCGATCTCGATGCCGGTGTGCTCTCCCAGGCCGAAGGCCCGGGCATATTCGTTCAGCTTGTCCAGCCCCAGGCGGTAGCCCATCTCCGCGAAGAAGTAGTTGCAGGAGACAGTGATGGCTTCGGAGACATTGATCTTGCCGTGGCTGCCGGCATACCAGCAGTTGGCGTAGCTGTTAGGGTCACCGGGATAGCGCCAGGTCCGGGGGGAGTTCAGCTTCTGATAGGGCTCGATAACACCCTCCTCCAGGGCCGCAATGGCGGTGAGGGGCTTGAAGGTGGAGCCGGGGGCATATCCGTTCTGGGTGGCCCGGTTGAACATCGGCTTGGCCGGATCGGATTCCAGCGTCGTATAGTTTCGGCGGTAAGTGGACAGATCATAGGTGGGGTAGGAGGCAATGGCCAGGACCTCTCCGGTACCCACGGCCTCCACCACGGCGGCGGCGCCCCGTGTGGTGCTGCCGTCTTTGGCGTTCATGGCGGCGACGGTCTCCGCCAGGGTGTCCTCCACCACCTGCTGAAGCCCCAGGTCGATGGTCAGCTCCACGGTGTTGCCGGGCTGAGGCTCCTTTTGATAATAGATGCCGGTGACCTTGCCCTCGCTGTTGGTGGAGACGATGCGGGTGCCGTCGGTGCCGTGGAGGTACTTCTCAAAAGCCAGCTCCACACCCTCCTTGCCTACAATAGCGTTCATGGGATAGTCGGCGTACAGGGGATTATCCAGGTCCTCCTTGTACAGGGTGCCCACGGTGCCCAGAATATGGGTGGCGTAGGAGGTCTCATACTTTCGGACGAAGGAGCTGGAGATCTTGGCGCCGGAGTAACCGCCGTCGTTGATGAGGGAGATGAACTCCGTGCTGACGTCCTCCGCCAGCACATAGGCGTCATTGGTGCCCAGCTTGCGGATGGCCAGCTCATACTGGACGCCCAGCACCAGCCGGGCCTCGTCCCGGGAGTAGCCCTCCGGGACCTGAAAATCCTCCCGCATCCAGTCGATCAGCCGCGGTACCGTGATGCCCGCCTCCACCAGCAGGTGACTGGTGAGGTGCTCCGCCTTCAATGTCTTCAGCAGCGCGGAACCGTCCGGGGCAGTGGTCCCGCCGGAATCACCGGCGGTCTCCGCGTCTTCCGCCGCCACCACCTCGGGATGGACGGCCAGGTAGGCGGCCAGAGCTTCTTTGGTAGGCTTCAAGTCTTTTAAATAGGAGAGAAAACGAGCCTTCTGGGTGGAGGAGACGCTGTCTACCGTAAAGGCAAAGGGTGCCTGCCGGGTGACGGGCAGGTTGTCCACCCAGTCCACCCCCTGCTCCCGGCACAGCTCCAGCAGCCGCAGAAGGGCGTCGTTCTGGTCCTCACCATCCTTCAGCAGGGAGGTGTCAAACGTCAGGGAGTAGGTGGAGCGGTTGGAGACCAGAGGCCGGCCGCTGCGGTCGGTGATGATGCCCCGGGAGGCCTCCACCTTCTCCTTCTTGGCAATGGTGTTGACGGATTTCGTCAGGTAGTACTCGTGGTCGTTGACCTGGATGTCGAACAGCATCCCCAGATAGACGACCAGGGCCAGGGTAAACAGGCCCGCCAGCACATACAGACGGCGATTGTTGGTTTCTTTGTGGTCCATGGGTCGCTCCTTTTCAATCGTCGAACCGGGTCCGGCGGAAAACAGTCAAAAACAGCAGCGTCACGGGGAGGGACCACACCACCGTGACACAGAACTCCCGCAGCATCAGAAAAAGGCCGCTGCTCCAGGCGGACCGGCCGGTGGCCCACAGCAAAAAGCAGTGGAACACGTCCGTCAGCAGAAAACCGATGGCGGACACCACCAAGGAGCACAGAAATCCGGCGGGCAGCAGACTCTGGGACACCAGGGCGCCGCACAAGCCCACCAGGGGGAACACCAGCGTGTAAAAGCAGGGAATGGGTCCGGGCAGCAGGCTGTCGCAGGTCACACCCACCGCCAGCCCGTAGATGGCGCCGGCCACGGGTCCCTCATAGGTGGCCAGCACCGCCGGCAGGACGGGATAGAGGAAGGGGATCACGCCCCAGAGGGTGAAGCGCTGCAATACCAATCCCTGGGCCAGAAAGCAGAGCAGGGTGGCGGCGGCGTACAGGGTCCATTTGAAGATGGTCTCGTTGCGGGCCAGCATGGGCGGGACCTCCTTTCGTCAAAAATAGGGAAAACGGGGGAAAATCAGGGTACGATGTCAAAGGATTTGATGATGAAGACCTCCGTCAGCCCGTCAAAATCCACGGCGGGAGCCAGGATGGCATAGGAGGTGGTGCCGGAGTCGTCCTTCTGGACCTCCTCCACAGTGCCGATGACCAGGCCGGAGGGGTAGTAGCCGCCCAGGCCCGAGGTCTCTACCAGGTCGCCCCCCAGCAGCTGGCAGCCGGCGGGCAGATAGTCCAGCCGCAGCCGCCGCTCCTCCATGAGGGAGAAGTCGCCTACCGCCAGGCCCAGGTCCTTGGTGCGGAACACCTGGGCGCCCAGGGAGGTATCGGTGTCCACGATGGTCAGCACCGTGCACCAGTTGTACCCCACCTCGCTGACCACGCCCACCAGGGCGCCGGTCTCGTCGATGACGCAGTCCTTCACCTCCACGCCGTGCTTTGTGCCCTTGTCCAGCGTTAGGGAGGAGGTCCAGTTGGTGACGGTGTGCTCGGTGATATAGGCGGACTCAAACTCAAAGTCCTCCCGCTTTTTCTGGAGGTTCAGCAGTTCCCGGAGCCGCTCGTTCTCGGCGCTGTCCTCCTCCGCCTGACGGATGGCCTTTTCCATTTCTGCCAGCTGTTTGCGGAGGGCGGCGTTTTCCTCCTCCAGGGCGGTGTTGTCCTTATAATAGTTCTGCTTGTCGTTGAACCAGGTGGCAACCGAGGTGTAGGCGGAGCGGAAGGGGGAGGCCAGGACCCCCGCCAGATTGGACAGGGGAGCGGAGGTATTGCTGAAAAAGGACATGACGGCCAAAGCCACGGAGATCACCGCCGCGGCGAACAGCACCCATAATCCGTGATTTTTCAGGAAGTTTTTCAAGGATGCGCCTCCTTCGAGGATCAGTCAAAAAAGCGGACGCCGAATTGGGCCAGCATCCAGCTCAGCCGCAGCACCGGCAAGCCCATCACGTTGAAAAAGTCGCCGTCGATCTTTTCCACCAGCAGGGAGCCCTTGCCCTGGATGCCGTAGGCCCCGGCCTTGTCCATGGGCTCGCCGGTGGCGATGTAGCCCAGCAGCTCCGCCTGGCTGGCGGGACGGAAGAAGACCTCCGTGGACTCGCTCTCCGTCAGGCAGCGGTCTCCCTGCCGCACCGTCACGCCGGTGCAGACGGTGTGGCGGCGGCCCTGAAGGGCCGTCAGCATCCGCAGGGCGTCCGCCTGGTCGGCGGGCTTGCCCAGGCGCGATTCGTCCAGAAAGACCATGGTGTCGGCGGTGATGACGATCTCCTCCGGCGTGCACAGCTTTGCAGCCGCGTCCGCCTTTTCCCGGGAGATGTATTCCACCACCTGCCGGGGGGACAGCCCGGCGGGGTAATCCTCCTTCGTCTCCGGCACCCGGATGTCAAACTCGGTGACGCCCATGAGGCGCAGCAATTCCTGCCGCCGGGGAGACCCGGAGGCCAGTACGATGTTAGCCATGATTGATTTCCTCTTGCTCGTTTATTTGCCGGTGGAGCCGAAGCCGCCCCGGTCTCGTCCCTCCAGCCGCTCCACCCGGGTAAAGACCAGGGGGGGCTGGTTTTTCATGATGCGGAACTGGCAGATGCGGGCGTTCTTCTCGATGGTCACGTCCCGGGTGGCGTAGACAGGCATCCGCCACTGGTCGTTGTCCCCGCAGTAGGAGCAGTCCACCACGCCCATGGAGTTGGTCTGCAAAATGCCGTAGTTTTTGAAGGTAGAGCTCCGGGGCGTGATGTGGGCTTCGTAGCCCTCCGGCAGGGCGATGGCCACGCCCAGGGGGATCAGCCGGAACTCCCCTGCCTTCAGCTTGACCTCCTCGGCGGCGTGGAGGTCGATCCAGTCGGATTTCCCCTCTACGTAGCACAGCTCGTCAATGCCGTCCACAAAGTATTTTACCTTGATTTCTTCCATGTGAAACTCCAAAGTTGATCATAAAACGTAATATAAAAATAAAATATTACAATTTGTATTGAAATGCCGGGCGAATGGGGCTTACTCCACGCCCCGCTCGTATAAGCCCCGGGTAAATTCCCCGGGCGCCTTTTCGCCCTTCAGATATCCCCGGAACACCCGGACACATTCCTCCGCCGTCTCGGTGGTGAACCGCAGGCGGGCGAAGCGGAGCCCCAGCCGCTGGTGATCCGGCCGGTCCGCCAGCCACAGTACCCGGCTGTTCTGCACCTCCGTTCGGTGGCCGTAGGCCGGCAGCAGGGGGAAGGCGGCGCCGGTGCGGTCCCGGAGGACGTGGCCCTGGCGGCAGGGACCGCCGTCGGGCACCACGGCGCCGTCCCGGTCCCGGCGGCAGCCCAGGCTGTTCTGCACCAGGCAGTTTTCTGTGATCATCAGCGGCAGGCGGCCGTAGACGATAGCCTCTGTGGGCAGGACCTTCCGCAGGTCCCGGATCTGGGCAAAGCGCAGCTCAAAGGATACACAGGCCGAGGAGAGGCCCTTTCCCCGCAGGTATTCCAGAGAGCGGCTGTTGAATACGTTGAGGCCGTAGTCGCCGTACAGGTTCAGACCGGTGTCCCGGACCAGGGGCAGGTGGCCGATGTTGCCGATCAGAACGCCGGTGACGCCCAGAGCCTTGGCCCGGTCCAGCATCTGCAGCAGCCGCGCCTCGTCCCGGTCCCGCCAGACCCGGGGCAGGACGGCGCACCACTCGGTGTCCCCCTTGGGCAGGGCGGTCATGGCCGCCAGCTCCTCCAAGGGCAGGCAAACCCGGGCGGGGCCCAGGTCCAGCAGGGCCTCCGACAGCTGGGAGGCAGTGGACAGGGAGAGGGTGTAAGTGGGGCTTTCGCCCCGGCAGTCGATGTCCGGCAGTTCCGGCTCCGGCAGCTCCCGGCGGTCCGGCACAGCGGTCCGGGCGGCGGTCAGAGCCGCCAGGGCGTCCCGCCGCAGGGCGTTGACGGCGCTGGCGGGCAGGGACAGGCCCTCTTCCACCTCCGCCGCCACCGCTTGGCAGCGGTAGCCGGTGCCGCCGGTCTTCTTCAGCCGCTCCTCCACGTCGGAAGCGGTGAGGCTGCGGTTCCGGGCGGCCTCCGGCACCGGGCCGTTGACGGTGACGGTATGGCCGTCTTCGTCAGACGCCGTCAGGGTGCAGGGAGCTCCGGCGGCAATGCCGCAGGCAAACGTCACGGGAACGGTACGCAGGTCATCCTTCTCATAGGCGGCCCGGGCCGTGTCGAATAAGTCCTTGGGGTCCTGGGCGCCTTCCGGCCGGGTGCCGAACATCCCCGCGCCGTGGCGGCCCTGCCAGTACCAGTCGGTGAAGCCGGAACG
Source organism: uncultured Clostridia bacterium (assembly GCA_945873695.1). Classification (GTDB taxonomy): domain Bacteria; phylum Bacillota; class Clostridia; order Oscillospirales; family Oscillospiraceae; genus Oscillibacter. The sequence continues at coordinate 23,101 of CAMCDX010000007.1, forward strand.
GGAGAAGGCCTGGGCCAGTTCCGCCTCCTCGGCGGCGGTGGGCCGGCGGCCCTCCTCCAGCAAACGGGCGTAGACGCGGGTGATGACGGCCACGTACTCCGGCCGCTTCATCCGGCCCTCCAGCTTCAGACAGGAGACGCCCATCTCCGCCATGTCCCCCAGCTCACAGGCCAGACAGCTGTCCTTCAGACTCAGGGGGTATTGCTTCCCCGCGGCGCCGTCCACCCCGTAGGGCAGTCGGCAGGGCTGGGCGCAGCGGCCCCGGTTGCCGGAGCGCCCGCCGATGAGGGCGCTCATGGCGCACTGGCCGGAGTAGCACATGCAAAGGGCGCCGTGGACGAAAACCTCCACCTCAGCGGGGCAGCTTTCGCAGATGACTTTCGTGTCCTCGGCGGAGCACTCCCGGGCGATGACCACCCGCTCGCAGCCGTCGGCGACCATCTCGTTGGCGCCGCCGGAGGTGAACAGGCTCATCTGGGTGCTGGCGTGGAGGGGCTGGTCCGGCAGCGTTTTCCGCAGCAGGTCAAAAAGGCCCCAGTCCTGGACCAGAATGGCGTCCACCCCCAGGCGGCAGGCGGTTCGGGCCGTTTCCAGCGCGCGGGGCAGCTCCCGGTCTGTCAACAGGGTGTTTAGGGTCAAAAAGACCCGGACGCCCCGCTGGTGGCAGTAGGTCAGCGCGTCAGCGAACTCCTCGTCGGAGAAGTTTTTGGCGCTCCGGCGGGCGTTGAAGTCCCCCCAGCCCAGGTACACCGCTCCGGCACCGTTCTGAACGGCGGCCCGGAGGGCTTCCGGGGACCCGGCGGGGGAGAGGAGTTCCATGTTCATCCCCGGTTCTTGTTCAGGTTGTCCAGCTTCTGCTGCAGGCGGAAGACCTCCCGCTTCAGGTCGCTGGCCTCCGCCTGGGCCCGGCTGGCCTCGTCCAGATAGCCCTTGATCTGGCTGCGCAGCTGCTCGGAGGCCGCCTGGGCCCGAAACAGCTCGTCGGTGATGTTGGCGGCGGTGAGGATGGCGGCGTCGCTGCGGCCCACCTTGGCGCTGGAGAGCACCTCGTCCATCTTCTGGCTGACATAGGCGCCTACCTTCTGCATGTAGGCCGGAGACTCCTCCGCCACGAAGGTGTATTCCTCTCCGCAGATGCTGACGACCACGCGGTTTGCCATGAAACATTCCTCCTCTTTTGTATTTCTTGGAAAAGGGCGAAGCCCGCCCATTTTTACAGCGTACAGTATACCATACACGGTCCGCCTGCGCCAGAAGAAATGGCGGAATTTATAAAAAATTCGGAATTGAAGACTGGCACCTGTATTCGATAACCGGGGCTTGTCCTTCCGGAGAAATTCGTGTAGAATAAGGGGCATGACAAAGGAGAGGAGGGCTATCATGGCAAGCGTGCTGATCCATACGGCAGACGAGAGCGTCACCGTCACCGCCCAGGCGGCCAAGCGGCTGCTGGAACGGGGCGACGGCGACGCGGCGCTGCTGTACCTGGCCCTCCTGCGCCACCACGGCAACGCCGCCCCCCGCTCCCTGGCAGGGGAGCTGCGGTGGGACCGGCTCCGCATCGAGGCGGCGGAGAAGACCCTGCGGGAGCTGGGGCTGGTGGCCCCGGCGGCGGAGGACCTGCCCCCGGAGCCCGCCGACGAGCGCCCCAGCTATGGCCGGGAGGACATCGCCGACCGGCTGGAGAAGAGCGGGGAGTTCCGCACCCTCACCGCCGAGGTGGAGCGGAAGCTGGGGAAAAAGCTCACCACGCCGGACATCGGCGTGCTGCTGGGGCTCCAGGATTACCTGGGCCTGCCCGGCGACGTGATCTACCTGCTGGTGTGCCATTGCGCCGAGCGGGTTCAGCGCCGGTTCGGTCCGGGCCGCCGGCCGGGGATGAAGCAGATCGAGAAAGAGGGCTACGCCTGGGCCCGGATGGGCATTGACACCCAGGCGGAGGCCGCCGCGTATCTGAAAAAGTACGCGGAGCGGCAGGAGGCCCTGCCCCGGTACATGCGGGCGCTGCAGCTGGGGGACCGGCTGCCCTCGGCGTCGGAGGAGAAGTATTTGGTCTCCTGGCAGGAGATGGGCTTTTCATCGGAGGCGGTGGCCCTGGCCTACGACAAGACAGTGCTGAAGTGCCACGAGCTGAAATGGCCCTACTGCAATGGTATTTTGAAGCGCTGGCACGAGGCGGGCCTGCATACGGTGGAGGAGATCCAGGCCGGAGACCGCCCCGCCGTCCGCAGACAGGAGCAGCCGGCGCGGAATGGCGACGAGCTGCGAAAATACGTGCAGGACCTGCACAGAGACAGGGGGTAAGGCTTCATGGCATACGATGGGAAGACCCTGCGCCTGGCCCTTCAGGAGTTTGAAAAGGACCGGGTCCAGCGGGCGGCGGAGGAGGAAAACCGGCGGGAGCGCATTTTCCAGCGCCAGCCCCGCCTGCGGGAGATCGAGCGGGAGCTGCGGTCCACCATGAGCCGCATCATCACCGGCGCCCTCCGCCGGGGCACGGACCCCGGCCCCGCTATCCAGGCTCTGCGGGATGAAAACCTGAGCCTTCAGGCGGAGAAGCGGGAGCTGCTGAGGCGGATGGGCCTGCCCGCGGATTGCCTGGAGGAAAAGCCGAAGTGCGCCCTCTGCGGCGACACCGGCTACCGGGACGGCAGGATGTGCGGCTGTCTGCGGCGGTATTACGCCAGAGAGCAGCAGAAGGAGCTGAGCCGGATGCTGGACCTGGGCGGTCAGAGCTTTGACACCTTCTCCCTGGACTGGTATTCAGACCGCTATGACGCTGAACGGGGCTGCGCGCCCCGGCAGCATATGGAGACGGTTTATGATGTCTGCGCCGACTATGCCAACCAGTTTGGCAAGCGGCCGGGCAATCTGCTGCTGTTCGGCGCGCCGGGACTGGGGAAGACCCACCTGTCCGCCGCCATCGCCCGGGAGGTCAGCGACAAGGGCTTTTCCGTGGTGTACGACACTGCATCCCATGTGTTCGAACGGTTCGAGACCCAGAAATTCGGCAGGGAGGACGAGGAGGTCCAGTCGGACGTGGAGCGCGTTTTGGAGTGCGACCTGCTGATTCTGGACGACCTTGGCACGGAGATGACCACCGCCTTCGTCCAGAGTGCCCTGTACCAGATCGTCAACACCCGGCTGATCGAGCGACGGTCCACCATCCTCAGCACCAACCTGATGCCCGGCGACATCAGCCGCCGGTATTCCCCTCAGACGGCCTCCCGTATTGAAGGGGAATACCAGATCCTCCCCTTTGTGGGCGAGGATATCCGCAAGCTGAAAAAAGAGGGAAAGCGTTAAAAAACGAAGCAGCCTGATGGCTGCTTCGCTTCAGCTTGTCGAAAAACGTCTGCTTAAAGCAACTGGGTTGCATTTTGCAGGGGGAGTACGAGGGGGCGGGAGCCCATTCGTGTGGAATCAAATGCCTGCAAAAAGCCTGCGCCAGCAGGCGTTTGCGCCGCGCAGCGGCAGATTTTCGGGCAGCAGAGCGGCCAGAAAATCGAGGTATTGTGAAGGCGTCGAAAAAGTCCGTCGGACTTTTTCGACAGCCTGAAACGAAGCAGCCTGATGGCTGCTTCGTTTTTTGCTTATTCTGTCGGCTCCTCCGGCAGGACCACAATGGGGGCCTCCGGAGTCTCCTCCGCCGGGGGTTCCACCGGTGTTTCCGGGGTGGTTGGGGTAGTGGGCGTCTCAGGCGTGGTGGGCGTGACGGGGACCTGCTCTCCGGGATTCACCGCCGGGACTTCCGGGGTGATGGCGGGTCCCTTCAGGATGACCTTGTTCCGGGCCTTGTAGTCGCTGGTGTCCTCGTAAGCGGAGGAAATCAGCTTGCCGTTGGCGTCATACAGGTGCCGGTAGGTCCGCCACTTGGAGCCGGTATAGGGGGTGGTCTTGACCTGCTCTGTACCGGGGGCCAAGGTGGGATCGTCCTCGTAGACCACCTGGAAGGGGGTGGTGGACAGCTGCTCGTTGGTCATCTTGGCGGTAACGCCGGTGACGTTGGTGCCCAGCAACTTCACCGTCAGATAGTCGTTCTTGTATTCCGTGACGATCTTGATGGGGTAATCCGTATCGTTGGTAAACTTGTAGTCCGGGCCGCCCCAGGACACGGTGGCGTCCATACCGGCGGGGATATAGGTGGGGATATAGCGGTGGGCATGCCGCTCCGTAATCTCCAGGTTGCTCCGCAGGCAGGCTAAGTACAGCGTAGAGGAGGTCTGGCAGATGCCGCCGCCGATCTCATCCACCGTCTCGCCCTTCACGTAGGCGGGGGCGGGCTGGTAGCCCCGGGCGGCGGTCCGCTGGCCCACCACCTCGTTGTAGGAGAACACGTCGCCGGTGTTCATCACATAGCCGTTGATGGCGGAGGCGGACAGCTTCACGTTGCTCTTCCGGGCGGCGGTGCCCTTCACGTGGGTCCGGCACTCGCCCAGTACGTCCCGGAACAGCACATCCTTCAGCTTCTCCGCGGTCACACGGGGATATTCAATGGTGGCGTCGATCTCCACGGTGCTGCCGGCTTCCGCGGCGTCCAAGGCCTTCTGGGCGGCGGGCACATCAAAATCCGCTCCCAGCTGTTCCGGCGTGATGGAGTCCGTGGCGGCGTCGTAGCCGGCGTTCTTCATCTCCCCGGCGATCTCGTCATAGACCTCCTGGGCGGTGAGGACCTGGGCGGGGATGGTGGTGAAGGAGAAGGGGACCTGGCAGCCTTCCAGACTGTATGTACCGTCTGACACGACATTCAGCAGGGCGGTCTTCAGAGCGGCATCGTTCAGAGTCCGGCCATCCCGGGCCTTGGCGATGAGGACAGCGTCGTCCGTCAGTTCGTAAGAACCGTCCACCGGCTCCTGGGAGAGCTCCCCGGAGAGCCCGGCCACCGTTTCATCCAGGGTTTCCCGGTCCATGTCCGGCCAGTTGGCGCCGCCGGGCCAGCGGCCCGTCACATAGGCAAGATAGGCCCAGCCTTTTCCCAGGAAAGACCGCTGCTGCTCGGTGTCCATCCAGAACTGGGCGTCGCCGGCGAAATCCTCCGCCTTGTAGCCCAGGTCCGCCACGGTGATGGCGGCGGTGGTTCCCGTTTCTTCATCGGTGAGGGTAATCTCCTGGGCCAGCAGTTCTGTCTCCAGCTTCTCCTGGGCCTCGCTGACAGTCAGACCGCCCACGTCGATGCCGTTGATATGGCGGTTGGGCGCAAAGGTGTCCAAAGAATTGGCATAGGCGCACAGGCCCACATAGGCGGCGATCACTGCCGCCAAAAGCACGCCGGTTACGATCAGCGCGGTCTTTCCGCCGCCGCTTTTTTTCAAACGGGCGCCGCCGGTCTTCTGGACCGCGGCTTCGTTGGTGTTCACTTCCATGAAGTCCTCCTGTTGCTGCACATTATGAGACAAGCCGTTTACACACAGCCTATTCATCTGGATACCCATTCTAACACACTTATGGTGGAAAGAGTATTACAATCCAGTAACAACAGGGGATTATTCAGGAAATTCAGGAGGACCCGCCCTGCTTGGGGATGCGAATGGTCAGCAAAATGGCGTCTTCGGTGTCCTCCCGGCGGCTCTCCGCCCCCACACCGGCATCCCGGATGAGCCGGAGGCCCCGGTCCACGCTGTTGAGAAACAGCCGCACGTCCTTGATGATGTAGGTCCGCCGGTGGGCGGGCGGGGTGGTTTGGAGGACGGCCAGCCGCCGTTCCACATATTGCTCCGCCTGGACCACGTTCAGATGGTGGGCCGCCATGTACCGGGCGGCGGAGAGCCGCTCCTCCTCGTCCTCCAGCCGCAGGAGGCAGCGGGCGTGGCGTTCTGTCAGGCCGTTTTCCGTCAGTATCTCCCGGCAGGCTGGGGACAGCCGCAGCAGCCGCAGCTTGTTGGCCAGGGCCGAGGGGGAACGTCCCAAAAGGGCGGCGGCCTCCTCTTGGGTGCAGCCGGTCTGGCGGATGTAGGCGGAGATGGCCGCTGCCTCCTCAAAGTAGTGGAGGTCCCGGCGCTGCAGATTCTCCACCAGGGCCAGCAGGGCGGAGCGGCGGTCGTCCGCCGCCGTCTCCAGGCAGGGCACTGTCTCCAGCCCCGCCAGCTTTGCCGCCCGCAGCCGCCGCTCGCCTGCCACCAGTTCCCAGCCGCCGCCGGTCCGCCGTACTGTCAGGGGCTGGAGAATGCCGTGGCGTTTCACCGATTCCGCCAGCTCCCGCAGTCCCTCCTCGTCAAAGGACTTTCGGGGCTGCATAGGGTTGGGCCGGATGGCGCCGGCGGGCAGCTGCAATACCCGGCGCTTGTCCCTTCCCGGCAGGTTCATGGAACCACCTCCTCGTTTTTCCCTCATTGTAGCGATTTCGGACGGAAAAGAAGGGGGAAGTGTGTCGAGGCCGCCGGTTTCCGCAAAAAAAGCGCGCGGCAAAAGCCGCGCGCAGGAATCGTGATGGGTTTTGCGCCGTGTCAGCGGCAGAGGTAGGAGAACCAGCCCTCGGAGGCGTGGGTCTCCAAAATCTCCAGTCCCGCCTCCCGGAGCTTTCCGGCCACCTCTTCCGCCCGGTCGTCGATGATGCCGGAGCAGAGGAACACGCCGTTTTCCTTCAGCAGGGGCCGCACCGCCGGGGCCAGGGCGATGATGACATCCGCCACGATGTTGGCCACCACCAGATCGTAGCCAGTGCCGATCTCCGCCTGGAGGGCGGCGTCCGCCAGGATATCGCCCACTTTCACAGTGTACGTGTCCGGGCCGATGCCATTGAGGGAGGCGTTTTCATAAGCCACTTTCAAACACTTGTCGTCGATGTCGCAGGCGAAGGCGCTGGCGGCCCCCAGCCGCAGGGCGGCAATGGAGAGGATGCCGCTGCCGCAGCCCAGATCCAGCACCTTCTCGCCGCCGCGGATGCGCCGCTCCAGAGCGGTGAGGCACAGCCGGGTGGTGGCATGGCTGCCGGTGCCGAAGGTCAGGCCCGGGTCCAGGATCAGGGGGACACGGCCTTTCGTGTCCGCCGTTTCCCACTGGGGGATCACCAGCAGCCGTTCCCCGATCTCCATGGGCTTGTAGTACTGTTTCCAGTTGTTCTCCCAGTCAGCGTCCTCCAGATTCTCCAGGGTCATCAGCAGGGTGCCGCAGTCGTTCCGGCGCCGCTTCAGGTCCTCCAGAGCGATGCGGACCTCGCCCATCTTGGCGAAGCCTTCCTCGTCGGCCTCCAAATAGAAGGTGACACGGGACTTGCCCTGCATCTGCTTTTCCAGGTCCTCGTCCACGTAGTCCCAGTATTGGTGGTTGTTCTCCAGAAAGTCCTGGAATTCGGTTTCGTCGTCGATGACCACGCCGTCGATGCCCAGGGAGGAGAGCAGCGTCTCCACCGTGTCAAGGCCGGCGTGGACAGTGTCGATGTGCAGTTCCAGCCATTTCATCCTTTGTGTCTCCTATACGCGGATTTTATCTCTTGGTGCCGACAAAGAACAGCGCCATGGTGCCGGGACCGGAGTGGTTGCCGATGACCGGGCCCACGTAGTTGATGTAGATGTCCTTGTTGCCGAAGCGGCGGGTGATCTCGCCGGCCACGAACAGGGCGTCGCCCTCGCAGTCGCCGTGGCTGATGAATACCGGGCCGCTGGCCGGGTCCACGGCGGTTTCCGCCATCCTGTCCACCAGGGCCAGCAGGGAGGCCTTCCGGCCCCGGGCCTTGGAGACGGGCACAAGACGTCCTTCATCGTCCACATGCATCACCGGCTTGATGGACAGCATGGTGCCGAACAGGGCCGTGGCGCCGCTGATGCGGCCGCCCCGCTTCAGGTGGTTCAGGTCATCCACGGTGAACCAGTGGCAGATACTGCCCTTGGTGGCCTCGGCGTAAGCCCGGACCTCACCGATGGAGCGGCCCTTCCGCTTCTCCTGCACGCACAGGTACAGCAGCAGGCCCTGTCCCAGGGAGGCGCACAGGGAGTCCACCACGCAGATCTTCGCCTCCGGGTATTCCTGCCGCAGTTCGTCCGCGGCAATGACGGCGGACTGGTAGGTGGTGGAGAGGGCGGAGGAGAAATTGATGCACAGGATGTCCTTGCCATCGTCCAGCACCTTCCGCATCTCCACCTCAAAGTCACCCACATTGACGGCGGAGGTGATGGCAGTCTCCCCGGCCCGGATGCGGGCGTAAAAGTCTTCAAAGCCGATGTCCCGGCCGTCCAGCCAGTTGCGGTAGACGTTGTCGCCCATCTGCAGGCTCAGGGGCAGAACTACCAGGCCCAGGTCCTTGGCGGTCTTGGCCGTCATATCGCAGCAGCTGTCTGTCATGATGACAAAATCACGCATACGTTATTTCAACTCCTTTTTGGATTTATCCTTCCCATGGGGATGGGTGGCCTCGCCGGCGGCTTCCTTCCGCTGGCGCAGCAGGGTCACGTACCGGCTGCTGGCCACGCCGGCGGCGTAGCTCATCAGGGCGAAGTGGATGGTGGCGTCCGCCAGGTCCGCGCCGTCGGCGTAGCTGGCCATCTCGTCGGCGGTCATGGCCAGGGCGTTGTCCAGGCTGTCCCGGAAGGCCTCATAGCCCTCGGCCACCGAGCTCCGGCCCACCAGCTCCTCCTGAAACAGCAGGTCTATGTCCCGGGCGGACATGACCCGCTTCAGCACGCAGATGGCAGTCAGATAGGCCAGGTGGTCCCGGCTGTATTTCTTGCCCACCGCCCGGGGCAGCAGGCCGTTTTTCGTGTAGTTGTTCACCATGGCGGCGGTAAGGCCGTCGTCCTCGTCAAAGCGGATCACCTGCCGGTCCATGTAGCTGAGCACCTGGTCCATGTACAGGGCGAAATCCGGCAGCTGGTCCCAGGGGACCGGCCGCTGAGACCGCAGCTGTTCCATCAGCCGCTTTAAATCATCCATGCGCACACTCCTTCATCTGTTTCGGACAGGTCCATATAAAAAAATTATAACACGGCGATATGATTTTGTAAACTGGGCTTTGAGAGGTCAAAAATCATATTTTGTCACTTTCCTACGCAAAACCGCTGGAAGATGCGGGAGACGATCTCCTCCTTGGCGGCGCGGCCCGTCAGCTCGCCCAGGGCGTCCAGCGCTTCCTCCGCGTCGGTCAGCACCGCGTCGGGGGTCAGGCCGCTCTCCAGAGCGTTCTTGGCCCGGCGTACCGCGTCCCGGGCCCGGCGGGCGGCCTCCTCCTGCCGCTGGTCCGTCAGCAGAGAGCCGGCCTCTTTCGGGTCCCCGGCGGGGAACAGGGCGGCCACAGTGTCCTCCAGAACATGCAGGCCCTCGCCGGTGACGGAGGAGAGATAAACGGCGCCCGCCGGATCTCCGCCCGTACCCGGTACTTTCACATAAGCCGGCGGATGATACAGGTCCAGCTTTGAAAAGACAACAAGAAAAGGCTTTCCGGAAGCGCGGGCAAGGCGGAGGGTCTCATCGCTCTCCAGTGTCGGAATCGTGGAGATATCGATGACCACCAGTACCAGATCGGCGGCCTCAATAGCCTTGCGGCTGCGCTCCACGCCCATTTGCTCCACCACGTCCGCCGTGTCCCGGATGCCGGCGGTGTCGATGAGCCGCAGCAGCACCCCGCCGCAGAGGACGGACTCCTCCACCGTGTCCCGGGTGGTGCCGGGAACGTCGGTGACAATGGCCCGCTCATATCCCGCCAGGGCGTTGAGCAGGGAGGACTTGCCCGCGTTGGGCCGGCCCACGATGGCCGTCCGCACACCGGATTTCAGCACCTTTCCCCGCTGGCAGGTAGCCAGCAAAGCGGTGAGCTTTTCGTCAGCGGAGGACAGGGCTTCCGCCACTTGTTCCGGCTGGACGTCCTCAATGTCCTCGTCGGGGTAGTCCACCACGGCGTAGAACCGGGAGGTGATCTCCAGCAGGGCGTCCTGGATGGGCTCCAGGGTCCGCCGCAGCCCTCCGTCCAGCTGGGCGGCGGCGTTCCGGGCGGCGGCGGCGGTCTCCGCATCGATCAGGTCCACCACGGCCTCCGCCTGGGTCAGGTCCAGGCGGCCGTTCAAAAAGGCCCGTTTCGTGAACTCACCGGCCCTGGCCTGCCGGGCCCCGGCGGCGAAGAGGGCGCTCAAAAGCTCCCGCAGCACCACGGGGGAGCCGTGGCAGTGGAACTCGGCGGAGTCCTCGCCGGTATAGCTGTGAGGCCCGGGGAAGCGGACGGCCAGCCCCCGGTCGATGACACGGCCCTGGGTGTCCAGCATGTCGCCGTAGATCATTTTCCGGGCCTCCTGCCCGGAGAACGCCTTGCCCTTCAAAGGCCGGAACACCCGGTCGCAAAGGGCGAAGCAGCCCTCGCCGGACACCCGGACGATGCCGATGGCGGTGGGGTTCCCGCCGGTGGCAATGGCGGCGATGATGTCCATTCAGCTCAGCTCCTTTTCCATCACATAATTGGTCAAGACCTGGCCCCGGCGTTCTACCTGCTGGGACCGCAGCGCCCGGTAGCCCCGTTTTTCAAAGAAGGGCCGGGCAGTCTCGGAGGCGTGGACCGTGACCCGGTCCACGGGATATAAAGTCTCCAGAAAATCACAGATGACGGCGGCGACACCCCGGCGCTGGTGGTCCCTGTGGACGTACAGCAGGTCCAGATATCCGTCTGGCCCGATGTTTCCAAAACCCAGAATGGCGCCGTCCTCCTCCGCCACCAGGGTGGTCCGGCTTCGGAGAGAGGCGTCCCAGGCGGCTTCATCTGGCTTCCGGGGCGCCCAGGCGTCCAGCTGGGCGGGGGTGTAGTTCCCGGCGCAGACGGTGTGGACCGTGTTGTAGAACAACTCCAGCAGCACCGGCAGGTCCCGGGCGCGATAGAGGCGCAGCCGCATGACATCCATCCTTTCTTTATTGTTGGTAAAAGTAAAGCGGAGCGGGCCAGTGCCCGCCCCGCTGAAACACTTGGGGAAAAATTTACTTGATGCGCTCGCCGTTGGCTTCCTTGGCGGCGATCTCCCGCATGGCGTCCTTATGAGACAGGTTCACACGGCCCTTTTCGTCGATGTCGGTGACCTTCACCCACATCATGTCGCCGATCTTGCAGGCGTCCTCCACCTTCTCGATGCGGTGGTCGGCCAGCTTGGAGATGTGCACCAGGCCGTCCTTGCCGGGGGCCAGCTCCACGAAGGCGCCGAAGGTCATCAGGCGGACCACACGGCCGTAGTACAGGGCGCCCACCTCGGGCACGAACACGATGTCGTCGATGCACTTCTTGGCGGCGTCGCAGCTCTCGGGGTTGGGAGCTGCGATGAAGATGGAGCCGTCATCGTTGATGTCGATCTTGGCGCCGGTGTCGGCCACGATCTTCTGGATGACGGAGCCGCCCTTGCCGATGACGTCCCGGATCTTGTCGGGGTCGATGTGCATGGTGATCATCTTGGGCGCGTACTTGCTAACCTCCTTGCGGGGCTCGGCGATACAGGGCAGCATGATCTGGTCCAGGATCTGGCAACGGGCATCATAGGTGATGTCCAGGGCGTTCCGGATGATCTCCATGGTCAGGCCGTCGTTCTTCAGGTCCATCTGAATGGCGGTGATGCCCTTCTTGGTGCCGGCCACCTTGAAGTCCATCTCGCCGTGGAAGTCCTCCACGCCCTGGATGTCGATGAAGGTGGTGAAGGAGCCGTCGTCGTCCTGGATCAGGCCGCAGGAGATGCCGGCCACGGGGGCCTTGATGGGCACGCCGGCGTCCATCAGAGCCAGGGTGGAACCGCAGATGGAACCCTGGGAGGTGGAGCCGTTGGAGCTGACAACCTCAGACACCACGCGGATGGCGTAGGGGAACTCCTCCACGGAGGGGATCACGGGCAGCAGAGCGCGCTCGGCCAGGGCGCCGTGACCGATCTCCCGGCGGCCGGGGGAACGGGCGGGCTTGGCCTCGCCCACGGAGTAGCCGGGGAAGTTATAGTGGTGCATATAGCGCTTCTCGGTCTCTTCCCAGATGGTGTCCAGCTTCTGGTTGGCGGACAGGGTGTCCAGGGTGGCGACGGAGAGGACCTGGGTCTGGCCGCGGGTGAACAGGCCGGAGCCGTGGACCCGGGGCAGCACGCCAACCTCGGCGGCCAGAGGACGGATCTCGTTCTTCTGGCGGCCGTCCACGCGGTGGCCCTCCAGCAGCCAGGCCTTGACGATCTTCTTCTGGAACTTGTAGGTGATCTCCTCCAG
>CAMCDX010000008.1 GCA_945873695.1 uncultured Clostridia bacterium
TATTTTCCTACCTGGGGCCTTTTTTGTGTTGTCCGTACAATCTGGGGCAGTTCATTCCGTCCGGGGGCTTATCATACGCATGACCGTATTTACTTGATCTTCCGGGCCTCCACGTAGTACCGCTTATCCTGAGCATGGCCCATGGAGAAGGTCTTCCGGGGCAGCACGCCGTCGGCCATGACGGTCTTGAACAGCTGCTCCTTGCCCATGGCGGGCAGCAGGAAGCCCATATTGCCGGGCTTGCCGCCCAGATCACGGGTCACCTCGTCGCCGTGAATGTAATCCACCTCGCCGCCGTGGCTCCTCAGGTACTCGTCGATGACGCCCTGGAGGGTGCCCACCGCCAGCTGGACCTTGGGATCGGGAACGGTGATAAAGCCGTCGTGGCCTTCCCACACCACTTCGATCACGTGGCCCTCGCCCTTGCCCTCGTAGGCGGTGGGATAGGCAGCCTGGAAGGCGGCCATGAAGTCCGCGGAGTCCACACCGAACAGGACACGGTGGATGGGCTCAAAGCCCAGAGCGTCATCGTGGTTGTTCACCACCTCCACCAGGGCGTACCGGGCGGGCAGGCTGGCCCACTCGCTCTCCGGGGTGACCTTTTTCAGATTCTCATAGCACTGCTTGGCGGTGGCCAGGGAGTGGTTGCCGTCGCCCACGGCGAACAGCAGAGGGGCCACGCCGCTCATGCCGTATTTCTTCTCCATTTCAGAATCAGAGCACAGGCCCGTCAAGGCCTCCGCCACACCGTCCATCTGGGCCTCCGTCAGCCGCCAGCCCGTCAGATGGCCGCCGCCCTGCTGAAGGTCAAAGTCGTACAGCTGCTCCATCTGACCGCTGCCGGCAGTGAGGGGCTCGATGACGGTCTTGTCCGGGTCGTCGATCAGCAGCATAACATGAGGCAGCTCGATGGGGGCGTCCTGCCGCACCCGGACCCGGGGCGGGATGCGGGAGAGGACCGTGCCCTCGGTGGCCCGGATGAGGGCGCCGGAGCCGGGGGTGAAGTCATACTGGTCCAGGTCCACCATGCCGATGAGGCCGTGGCGCACCTTGCCGTCGGACTGGGTCCGCTCGATGTAGATGAGGGAGCCGGGCAGGGTCTGGAACACATCCGCGTCCAGATACCGCTTCATGGCGTCGTTGATGGCGGCAATGTCGTTGTCCACGTCAGGACCGTTCAGCTTGGCCTCCGGCAGGATCAGCCGCAGCGTGGAGGGAGCCTCCCCCACGGTGTCCTCCACCGCCTGCCAGTACTCCGGCTGGGAGGTGAACTGGTCGCAGGCCACCACAGCCCATTTGGTCATGTCCGCCTCTTTGGGGAGCAAAATGTCCGCGGGGTAAAAGCCCAGTTTATTGAATTTCTCGTTCATACGGCATCTCCCTTTCAATTTGCTATTTTTTAAGTTCCCGAATAATCATAACTGTCAGGATCACAAGGCCGACCGCCAGTGCGACTATAGCGGGCAACAGGAACGCTCCGCCAAGCAGACGCCCACGGACTCCACGAAAAAGCCTGCCAAAAGATTCAGGTCGCCCGTCAACTGTTCCATTTGTCCCTCCCCGTTTTATAGCGCTGCCTTGATGGCCGCCAGCAGGTCATCAAACTCCTCGTAGGCCGGCAGCTCCGGATGGTCGGCCTTGATCTTCTCCGTGCTCCGGAACAGGAAGCCCGCCTTGCTGGCCTGGATCATGGCCAGGTCGTTGTAGCTGTCGCCGGAGGCGATGGTCTCGTAGCCAATGGACTGCAGGGCCTTCACGGTGGTCAGCTTGGACTGCTGGCACCGCATTTTAATGCCGGTAATCTCGCCATCGGGAGCCACCTCCAGGGAATTGCAGAAAATAGTGGGCCAGCCCAGCTTCTCCATCAGCGGCTGCGCGAACTCCTCGAAAGTGTCGCTGAGGATGATGACCTGGGTGATGGAACGCAGCTCATCCAGGAACGCCTTGGCGCCGGGGAGGGGATCGATCTTGGCGATGGTGGCCTGGATCTCTTTCAGCCCCAGACCGTGCTCCTTCAAAATGTCCAGGCGGAAGCGCATCAGCTTGTTATAATCCGGCTCGTCCCGGGTGGTGCGCTTCAGCTCTGGGATGCCGCTGGCCTCCGCGAAGGCGATCCAGATCTCAGGCACCAGAACGCCTTCCATGTCCAAACATACGATATTCATACAGCCGCTCCTCTTATTCACGTGGTTTTCCGCCTTCCGGCGGCGGAAGATGATTCTTTTTTTATTATACAATACCCTCTCACATTTTTTCAATCATATTTACAAATTTTTTGATACCGCAGCCGGTGGTTTTTTGTATACTTTTCCGTCCGCCGGAAATAATAGCATCACACTCTGCCTGAGGGCACGATTGGAGGTTGATTTCATGGTGATCGATAAGATCGCGCTGGTCCTGGTCATCATCGGCGCGCTGAACTGGGGTGGTATCGGCCTGTTCGGCTTCGACACGGTGGCCTTCTTCTTCGGCGGCCAGGCAGCGCTGCTGTCCCGCGTCATCTACACCCTGGTGGGTCTGGCGGGCCTGTGGTGCGTCACGCTGCTGTTCCGCTCCGACGAAGAAACGGGCCACGCCCCTCATACCGCGTAAAAAAAGAGGACGCTTTCGCGTCCTCTTTTTTGGCTCATTTCCCGGTTTCGTCCCGCTTTTTCATCAGGTCCCGGTTCTGCTGGAGCAGCCGCTCCGAGGCGTACTCCAGCTGCTCCGCCTCCCGATAGCGGTCCGCCAGGCCGTTTTCCTGAAGCGTTGTCCCGGTCTTGCCCCGGAACACCATCTTCAGCAGGATAGGCGTCAGGATGGCGCAGCCTACCACGGTGATGATGACCGGGGTCATCACCGCCTGGCTCAGCACGCCCATGCTCAGTCCCCGGTTGGCCACGATCAGGGCCACCTCGCCCCGGCAGGCCATACCGGCGCCTACCTGGAGGCACTCGTCATTCCGAAAGCCGCACAGCTTGGCGCCCAGACCGCAGCCGATAATCTTGGACAGGACCGCCACCGCCAGGAGCAGCAGGGAAAACACCACCAGGCCGGCGTTCAACTCCGGCAGCTCCACCTTGATCCCGATGCCGGCGAAGAACACCGGCGTCAGCAGCAGATAGCTCAGGGTGGTAAATTTCACCTCGATATACTTGGCTTTGGGGGTAGAAGCCACCACCAGGCCCGCCACAAAGGCGCCGATGATATCCGCCACACCGAAGAACTCCTCGGCGCAGTATGCCATCAGCAGGCACAGCACGAAGGCCAGCACCGGGTAGCGGCGGAGGTTCTTTCCGGCCGCCTGGTCAATCATCCAGCGGAAGAAGCGGTTGGCCAGAAAGGCCACCACCACGGCGAAGACAAAGAACAGCACAATCTTCACCAGCACCAGCAGCAGGCTGGTGCCCTCCCCCGCCAGGCTGGAGACCATTGTTAAGGCGATCAGGCCCAGCACATCGTCGATCAGGGCGGCGGCCAGGATGGTGCCGCCCACCTTGGTGTCCAGCTTGCCCAGCTCCCGCAGCGTCTCCACGGTGATGCTGACGGAGGTGGCCGTCAGAATGGTGCCCAGGAACACGTCCTCCAGCAGGGTGTTGCCCGGCAGCCAGCCGGCCTTTCCCGCCAGCCATCCAAAGGCGGTGCCCATGGCCAGGGGCACCAGCACGCCGCAGAGGGCTACCCAAAAGCCGCTCTTTCCCGCGTTCTTCAACTCCCGCAGGTCCGTGGTCATACCCGCGGTGAACAGGATCACGATAACGCCCAGCTCGCTGAGCTGGGACAGGAACTGGGTCTCTGTCAAAACATCCAGCATGGCCGGGCCCAGGATCAGGCCCGCCAGCAGAGCGCCCACCACCTGGGGCATCTGGAACCGCCGGGTCAGCATCCCCAGCAGCTTCGTGCTCAGCAGGATCAGCGCCAGGTCCAATAAATAATGGTAGGACATTCGCAAAACTCCCTTTCCGTCCAAACGGCTCCCCGCCGTCCGCATCCCTATACTTCTCTCAGGCCCATCATTGTAGTCCTTTTTTACAAATATACAAGGGAGAATTTGCACAAAACCGCAAGGCTTTTTTTGCAGGAAACAGCAAACAGGCGGACCGCCCGGCCCGCCTGTCTGTCGTGCTTCATTTTACACTGAGTTGTTTTACAAGCGCCTCCTCCGGCGTCACGTTCACCGTCCGGCAGGTGTTGTAGATCACCATGCCCGGCCGGGCGCCGGCGGGTTTTTTCACATTTTTCACCTGGGTGTAGTCCACCGGCACGTTGCCGCTTTCCCGGGCCTGAGAGTAGTATGCCGCCAGCTTGGCGGCCTCCACAATGGTGTCGTCGTCGGGGATCTGTCCGCCGGTGCAGAGGATGACGTGGGCGCCGTGGATCTTCTGGGTATGGAACCACAGGTCCCGGTGGTCGGCGTCCTTCATGGTCAGCTTGTCGTTCTGCCGGTTGTTCCGGCCCACCAGCACCCGGAACCCGGTGGTAGTGCGGAACTCCCGGGGCTTGGCGGGCCGCTTCATCTCTTTCTTTCCCTTGCCCTGGCCCCGGAGGTATCCGGCGTCCCTGAGCTCGCCCCGGATATCCAGGAAGTCCTGCTCCGTCTCCGCCTCGGCGATCTCCTCCAGCACGCTCTCCAGGTACTCCATGTCCCGGCGGGCGATGTTCATCTGCTCCCGGAGGTACTTCTCAGCCGTCTTGGCCTTGGTGTACCGCTTATAGTACTTGGCGGCGTTCTGCTGGGGCGTCAGCAGCGGGTCCAGGGGAATGGTGATCTCGGCGCAGTTCTCATCATAGAAATTCTCGCAGGTCAGCTTGCTCTGCCCCCGCTCCATCCGGTAGAGGTTGGAGGTGATGAGGTCGCCGCAGATCCGCAGCCGGCCCCGGTCCCGGGTCTCGGCGTAGTCCTTCTCCTGCATGGCCAGTTTCCGCCGCAGCCGGTCCCGGGCAGTGGTGGCGGTGCGGATCAGGTCCGCGCCCCGCTGGCGCACCCGCTCCTGCCGCTCCCGGGCTTCGTAGAAGCCGTCCAGCAGCGCCGAGAAGCTCTCCCGTCGGGAGATCTGGGCCGCGTCGCCGTACTGGGTGATGGGCAGGTAGGAAAAATCCAGGGGTGTGCCGTCTCGCTCGATCAAAGTTGGTATAAAGTGTTTTTCCGTGACAGCGCCTGTCACCTGGGAAAAAGCGGTCCAGAGCCGGTCTTCTCCCTCCCGGGTCAGCTGAAAGATATGCCGGTCCGTCTCCCCGGCGGCCCGGAAGGCGATCTCCCGGGCAACGAGGGGGGAGATACCGAAGTAGTTGTCCAGCAAAAAGGCGTCCAGCTGCCGCTCCGCGTTGGCGGCGGCCAGCTTCTCCCGGAAGCCCTCCTCCGTCTCCTCCGTCACCGGCAGGCGGCCGGTGGAGGCTGGAGGCTCGTAGTAAAGTCCCGGGAGCACCTGGCGGCTGGCGGACATGTCCGCGTCCACCCGCCGCAGGCAGTCGATGATGCGGCCCTCCCCGTCCAGCAGGATGAGGTTGGACCGGCGTCCCATGGCCTCCAGCACCAGCGTCCGCTTCCCCGGCTGGCCGAAGTCGTCGGTGATGTCCAGCTCCAGCCGAACCAGCCGCTCCAGCCCCGGCTGGACGATATCCGCCACCCGGGCGCCCACCAGGTGCTTGCGCAACAGCATGCAGAACATGGGCGGCTCCGCCGGGTTGTCCCGGACCAGCTCCGTCAGCTGGATGCGGGGCGCGTTGGCGCCGGCGTTCAGCAGCAGCCGCTGGTTACCCCGCAGCAGCAGGATCACCTGGTCCCGGGCAGGCTGCTGGACCTTATCGATCCGCAGCCCCAGCAGCCGGGGCCGCAGCTCCTCCAAAATAGCTTGCAAGCATACCGCGTCCAGTGGCATGGGTCATTCCTCCATCATACTGCAAAAAAGTTCGTTGGCCCGGTCCTTCCGTCCCTTCAGCCACAGCCAGCCAAACAGGGCCTCCAGGGCCGTGGCCTCGCCGTACTGGGCCCGGCTGGCGTGGGCGGGGATGGAGTGGACCTGGGCGTTGCGGCCCCGGCGGAACACCGCTGTCTCCTCCTCGGTCAGAAGGGGCAGGACACGCTGGGCCTTCTCCGCCTGGGATTCGGCCCGCACCAGGGCGATGGTGGCCTGGTGCAGTCCCTTGCCGGTGGCCTTGCCGTGGGCACACAGCCAGGTCCGGGCCAAAATCTCAAAGACCGCGTCTCCCATATGTGCCAGGCCGATGGAACTGATGGCACGCAGTTGGTCGTCGGTCAGGGTGATATCGAAGTAGTTCTCCATAGGGTCCTCCCTCAGGTTTTCACGATTTAAAAAGGTATTATACCATATCCTTGGCGGTTTGTCACCCTTCTCGCAAAGTCGCCAGCCGCGAGTATGGAAAAGGATCGGATTTCGGCTGAAAAAGCCGAAATCCGATCCTTTTAGTGGAGATAAGCGGGATACGCCCTCCGGTCTTGCTCAGCGCATTGCCGTGCAATGCGCTGTCACCCGCAGGCCCCCGCTAAAATAAAAAGCAACCGCAAAAGCGGTTGCTTTTTGGTGGAGATAAGCGGGATCGAACCGCTGACCTCTTGACTGCCAGTCAAGCGCTCTCCCAGCTGAGCTATACCCCCGAGTGCTCGTCAGAACATTTGTTAGTATAACAGCACCCAGTGGGAATGTCAACCCTTATTTTTTAAAAATCGTCTTGATTCGCCGTCCGCCGTTTCACGATCTCTCCGGCGGCCCAGCCCAGAAACGCGCCCAGCAGAGCGCCGCCCAGGATATCGCTGGGCCAGTGGACGTACAGATACAGCCGGGAGAAGGCGATCACCACCGCCACCGCCAGAGCGGGCTTCCACAGGGGGCTGCCCGCTCCTTTCAGGGCAAATACCGCCGCGAAGCTCACCGCTGTGTGGCCCGAGGGAAAGGAAGCGTCCAGAGGCGGCGCCGTCAGCAGCTCCACCGCTGTATTGACGGCAAAGGGCCGGATGCGGCCCACCAGCGGTTTTAGGATCATGTTGCAGCAGACCAGGTCCAGCACCAGTGCCAGGGCCACGGTCCAGCCCTGGCGGCGATACCGCTTCACCGCCACCAGGCACAGCGCCAGAAGAATCCACAGTTCCCCGTGGTTGCAGGTCCAGCTGATAATGGGCAGCACCGCGTCCAGAAAGCCGCAGCGGAGGTGGGCCTGTATCCAGTCCAGAATGGCAAGTTCGGCAGCCTGCATGAAAAACTCCTTCCCGGGACGGCCCTGCCGCGCCCATTTTCGGTATCGGGCCCATTATAACACCTGGCCGCTGTTCTGTCAGGTCTTTTTCCGCCGCATTCGGAACAGCAAATATCCCGTGACAGCGCAGAGGGCCGCCACCGCCGGAATAACCCAGACGGGTATTCCCCTCTCCGCGGCAGGCAGCTCCATGGCCTCTGTCACCGCCGGGTAGAGCTCCGGCTCCCGGCTGGGTCCGGTCAAATTCGGATTTTCCGGGTCGGAGATGCAGAACCAGACGTTTCGGTCACCGTAGAAATAGCCCACATGGCCCCACTCCCGGCCGGATGCGTCCACATAGATGGGCGAGAGCGTCAGCTCAACCGCCTCGAACTTCTGCGTCTGATGGAAATTCAGCGGTCCCTCAGGGTAGGTGTAGGTACAGTACAGAAGGCCGGAAAGCGAGAGCGTCCGCTCCTCATCCAGCAGTTCCCCGGCGTACTCCTCCAGAAAGCTCTGATTGTCATAGCGGTTCACCAGGTCCTCCATGGGAACCCAGACCTCGAACCAGCGGTCTTCCGGGATCTCGCTTTCGTCCAGAGTCAAGGCCGTCTCCCGCAGGGTGTCCGCCGAATATTCCACGATGCCCCAGTCACCCCGGCTGCCCTGATAGCGGTAATAAACAAAGAGCAGCGTTCCGTTGGGGATATTGGCGACCGGCGTGCCGCCTGGCTCGTCCCACAAGGTAGTATAGCCCTCCGGGCTGTTGACCCAGTAGCTCCGCTGCTCCAGCTCACAGCTCCCCCGGTGCAGCGCGTAAAAAGAACTTTCCGGCTCCCAGATCACATCCGCCAAAGCGGAAACGGACAGCAGGCACACAGACAGGAACCCGCAGAGCAGTCGTTTCATTATTTTTTCCTCCATTTCCACAGAAATACGGTCCCGATCAGCAAGACGATCAATCCAATCACCAGCGCCGTCTGGGTCCCTTCCGAGAGCTGGGGTCCCCAGACCACATCCGCCAGGGCCGGGGTAGTCAGCAGGCAGGCAGCCAGGACCAGCATGTACAGGCAGATCAGCTTTTTCATGGAACATCCCTCCTAAAAGATAGCGTTCAGCGCCAATCCCATGCCGTAGGAAATACAGTTAGCGGTCAGAGCCAGCAGATAGGGACGGCGGACATTTTCGCCGCAATGACGGTAGCAGAAGCCCTCCGCGGCGACGGCCGCCGCCTCCAGAGACAGCTGCGCCGCCCACCAGGGACCCAAGGCGGACAGCAAACCGTTCAGCAGCACCACCGCCGGGTTGGTCAGCACATTCACCAGCACCGCCACCGTCAGGTCATGCCGGCTATGAAGTCCCCACAGCCAAGCTACCGGCAACTCCAGCAAAAGGGTCAGCCCCAGGGACAGGGCAAAGGCGGAAAGGGTCACGGTCCCACCGCCCTTCCCAGGCCCGGCAGCAGCAGCGCCAGGGACGCCAGGGCCCACACCGCTGCCATGAAGGCAGACATGGTCCCACCGAAAGCGGCGGGCAGGAAGCCCAGGAACAGGCCGAAGGTCAAAAGGCCGAAGGCGAAGCCCCGGGCCGACGGCAGCAGCCGGGCTGACGCCCACAGCGTCAGGGGCATGGTCATATTAAAGAGGAAGATGGCCGCCGTGCCCAGCAGCGGGTGCTCCGGCGCCAGAAGGAGCAGCGCCGCCGAAAGCGCCAGGGAGAGGATGGCTGTCCTTCGAAATCCGAAGCGGTCCGCCAGGTATCCGCCGGCGGCTTTTCCCGCCGCCAGGGCCAGCACCAGCACTGCCGCCCAGTATCCCTCCCCCTTCCACGGGAAGGTCAAGCCCATGCCCACCCAGGAGCGGAGGACCACCACCGCCAGCAACCCCAGCAGCGGCAGAGCCACGGTCCCAAGGGGCGGCAGCGCCGCCGCCCCGCCGCCGGGCCGGGGCTGTTTCGTCAGCATCAGAAACACTGCCGCCAGAGTCAGCAGTCCAGCAACGCCCCAGGCGGGAAAACTCCCGCCCTTGCCCAGAGGCGTCCCGAAGAACAGTCCCACGGCGCCGGGGGACACAAACAGGCCCAAAGGTCCCGCCCGGTCCCGGGAAATGGACAGTGTCTCCAGCCCCGCCCCCACGTGGAAGGCGGCGTTGCCCAGGCCTGCCAGCACCGCCGCCAGCCAGGGCAGAGGCGTCAGGCCATAGGCCAGAGCCACCGTCAGGGTCCCGGCGGCAGCCAGAGCGCTGTCCCGGTCCCATCGGTCCGCCAGCAGCCCCAGGGGCATCTGGACAGCGAAGGCGCAGAAATTATAGACCAGCAGCAGCGCGGCCAGCCCGCCGCCCCGCCCCAGAAAACGGAAGGCCAGAAAGGCGCAGGCAAAGTCCACCAGAAAATGGGCGGCACAGCAGGCCGCTAATGTGCGTCGCATCCCCGGTCCCCCCTTTGGATTTGGATCATTATACCATATAAGACGACATCGGCGGGAAAAAGTTTCACCAATTTCCTTATATAGCACAGCCCGGGATGCGTTTTTCTAAAAGTTTCTGCGGTCTGCACAAAATCCCGTTTTGCGGGGAGAAATTTGACCGTTTCCGGCAAATTGCCGCCAGAGGCGGTCTCTTTTTACTGTCCCCTTGTTCTTGTGTCTTTTTTGGCATATAATAACAACATCTTGAGTTTTTGGAGGTGAGGGCCGTGTATCTCTGCGGTCTGCAAAAGCTGTCCATGGTGGATTACCCCGGCAAGCTGGCGGCCACGGTGTTCGCCGGCGGCTGTGACCTGCGGTGTCCTTTCTGCCACAACGCCCTGCTGGTGACCCGGCTGGCGGAGTCTCCGGCGCTGCCGGAGAAGGAGGTACTGGACTTTCTCTCCCGGCGGAAGGGGCTGCTGGACGGCGTGGTGCTCTCCGGCGGAGAGCCCCTGCTCCAGCCCGACGCGGCGGACTTCCTGGCAAGGGTCCGGGACCTGGGCTTTGCCGTGAAGCTGGACACCAACGGCTGCCGCCCGGCGGTCCTGGCGGACATCCTGGACCGGGGGCTGGTGGACTACGTGGCCATGGACATCAAAAACAGCCTGAAAAAGTACCCGGAGACTGTGGGCGTCCCCGGATTCGACACTGCCCCGGTGGAGGAGAGCGTCCGCCTGCTGACGGGCAGCGCCGTGGACCACGAGTTCCGCACCACCGTGGTCCGGGAGCTCCACACCGCCGAAGACCTGGCATCCATCGGCCGCTGGCTGCCAGGGGACTCCCGGTACTATTTGCAGCAGTTCGTAGACTCCGGGAACCTGATCGGCTCCGGCTTCCACGGCTATGAGCCGGAGGGAATGGAGGCCCTCCGCCAGAGCGTACTTCCTCTGTTGCCCAGGACTCAGCTCCGAGGCGTATACTAAATATAGTAATATTTTTCGGTTATGTTCCACAATATCTTGTGTCCCATCTCTTGACTTTCCAAGTTCCTGTGTTAAAATGGAAACTGCAGGCTTTTGTGCCATCATTTTGAGAAAGCAGGGAGAAGACATGTATCAAGTTGTGAAGCGAGACGGCAAGGTCACCAGCTTTGACATCTCCAAGATCAGCGTGGCCATTACCAAGGCCTTCGAGGCCACTCAGAAGCAATACAATCCCGATATCATCGACCTGCTGGCTCTGAAGGTCACCGCCGACTATCAGGACAAGATCACCGACGGGAAGGTCACCGTGGAGGACATTCAGGACAGCGTGGAAGATGTGCTCAGCAAGGCCGGCTACGCCGATGTGGCGAAGGCCTACATCCTCTACCGCAAGCAGCGGGAGAAGGTCCGCAATCTGAACTCCACCCTTCTTGACTACAAGGACCTGGTGGACAATTATTTGCAGATCAACGACTGGCGGGTGAAGGAGAACTCCACCGTCACCTACTCCGTAGGCGGTCTTATCCTGTCCAACTCCGGCGCCATCACCGCCAACTACTGGCTCAGCGAGGTCTATGCCCCCGAGATCGCCCAGGCTCACCGCAGCGGCGATATCCATCTCCATGATCTGAGTATGCTCACCGGCTACTGCGCCGGCTGGAGTTTGAAGCAGCTGATCCAGCAGGGACTGGGCATTCCCGGGAAGATCAACTCCGCCCCCGCCAGCCACCTCTCCACCCTCTGCAACCAGATGGTGAACTTCCTGGGCATCATGCAGAACGAGTGGGCCGGCGCCCAGGCCTTCAGCTCCTTCGATACCTACCTAGCTCCCTTCGTGCGGACGGACAACCTCTCCTATAAAGAAGTAAAGCAGTGCGTCCAGTCTTTTGTCTACGGCGTGAATACCCCCAGCCGCTGGGGCACCCAGGCTCCCTTCTCCAACATCACCCTGGACTGGACGGTACCCAAGGATCTGGAGAACCTGCCAGCCATCGTGGGAGGGAAGGAACAGGATTTCACCTACGGCGACTGCAAGAAGGAAATGGACATGGTGAACAAGGCCTTCATCGAGATCATGACCGAGGGCGACGCCGTGGGCCATGGCTTCCAGTACCCTATCCCCACCTACTCCATTACCAAGGACTTTGACTGGAGCGATACGGAGAATAACCGCCTGCTCTTTGAGATGACCGCCAAGTACGGCACCCCCTATTTCTCCAACTACATCAACTCCGATATGGAGCCCAGCGACGTCCGCTCCATGTGCTGCCGGCTGCGGCTGGACCTGCGGGAGCTGCGGAAGAAGTCCGGCGGCTACTTCGGCTCCGGCGAATCCACCGGAAGCGTGGGCGTGGTGACCATCAACCTGCCCCGGATCGCCTACCTCTCCCAGACGCCGGAGGAATTCTATCAGCGACTGGACCACATGATGGACATTGCCGCCCGCTCTTTAAAGACCAAGCGTACCGTTATCACCCGGCTGATGGACGCCGGGCTGTATCCCTACACGAAATACTACCTGGGCACCTTTGATAACCACTTCTCCACCATCGGCCTCATCGGCATGAACGAGGTGGGCCTCAACGCCAGGTGGCTTCGGAAGGACCTGACCCACCCCGAGACGCAGCAGTTTGCCAAGGACGTGCTGAACCATATGCGGGAGCGGCTTTCCGACTATCAGGAGATGTACGGCGACCTGTACAACCTGGAGGCCACCCCCGCCGAGTCCACCACCTACCGGCTGGCCAAGCACGATGTGGAGAAGTATCCCGACATCATCACCGCCGCCAGGAACCCCGGGGACACCCCCTACTACACCAACAGCTCTCACCTGCCGGTGGGCTACACTGCCGACATCTTTGACGCCCTGGCCATTCAGGACCAGCTCCAGACCCTGTACACCTCCGGCACGGTGTTCCACGCCTTCCTGGGGGAGAAGCTGCCGGACTGGAAGGCCGCCGCCAGCCTGGTGCGGAAGATTGCGGAGAACTTCCAGCTGCCCTACTACACCATGTCTCCCACCTACTCCATCTGCCCGGACCACGGGTATCTCTCCGGCGAGCACTTCACCTGCCCCAAGTGCGGGAAGGACTGCGAGGTGTGGAGCCGCATCACCGGCTACTACCGCCCCGTCCAGAACTGGAACGACGGCAAGGTCCAGGAGTTCCAGGACCGGCAGACCTATCAGCCGGAAAACTCCACCCTGGAGGGCCGCCGGCTCTGTGACCGGGAGGGGATCACCACGGAGAACCCCGCCGTTCCCGCGGCTGCCGAGCCCGGCGAGGAGCTGTTCCTCTTCACCACCAAGACCTGCCCCAACTGCAAGATCGCCAAGCGGGAGCTGGAAAAGGCCGGCATCGCCTACACCGTCATGGACGTGGACGACCACCTGGACCTGGTGAAAGCCTACGGTATCCAGCAGGCCCCCACCCTTATCGTCCGTCATGGCCAGCAGGTGGAGAAGCTGGTGAACGCCTCCGTCATCAAGAAATTCGCTTCCACACATTAAAATAAAAAGGAGGGACTCCTGAGCCCCTCCTTTTCCACGAAAGGATCCGATGCCATGAACATTGCTTTTTTCGGACTGGGCAATATGGGCTACCCCATCGCCGCCAACCTGCTCAAGCATGGCCACGCCGTCACCACCGCCATCCACCGCAGCCGGGACGCTGCCCTGCGCCTGGAGGCCCTGGGCGGTATTGTCGCCCCCTCACCAAAGGCCGCTGTGGAGAACGCGGAACTGGTCTTCACCATCGTCCCCAACGACCAGGCCCTGGAGGAGCTGCTGCTGAACGAAGCCATGCTGGCGGCAGTTCCGACGGGCAGCGTCATCGTTGAGATGACCTCCGCCTCCGCTGACGCCGTCAAAGCAGTGGCGGAGGCCTACGCCTCCAAAGGCGTGGCTCTGCTGGACGCGCCGGTATCCGGCGGCGTGAAGGGCGCTGCCAGCGGCACCATGTCCATGCTCTGCGCCGGCGGACCGGAGGTCTTCCAGCGGGTGAAGCCTGTACTGGAGGACATCGCCGGAAAGCTATGCTACGTGGGCGCGGAGCCCGGCCAGGGAAAGATCATCAAGTCTCTGAACAATCTGCTCAATGCCGTCAACAAAGCCGCTGTGGGAGAGGCCTGGCGAATGGCGGAGGCTCACGGCGTGGACCCGAACGCCTTCTTCGACGCCGTTTCCGCCTCCAGCGGCGATTCCTTCGCTCTGCGGACCACCTTCCCCCGTATCCAGGCCGGCGACTACGTCCCGGGCTTCACCGTGGCGCTGATGCGCAAGGACCTGGAGCTGGCCCTGGGGCTGGAGAGGGACATGACGCTGCCTCTGGCGGAGGCCACGCTGGACTATTTCCGGGCCGCCGCCCCCTTTGATCAGGAGGATAACACCGCCGTCGTCAAGGTCCGCTTCCCCGACCGCACCGGCGGCTGAACTTGTAAGGTGTTATGAGGGAATATTTTGACATCATCGTCATCGGCGGCGGTCCCGCAGGCCTCACCGCCGCCATCTACGCCCGCAGGGCAGGGAAATCCGTTCTGGTGCTGGAAAAGGCCTCCGTGGGCGGGCAGATTGCCGCCTCCCCCCAGGTGGACAACTTCCCCGGATGCCCCGGCATCTCAGGGGCGGAGCTGGCGGACCGGCTGTACGCCCAGGTGGAGGACCTGGGGGGCCGGATGGAACTGGAAGAGGCGCTGTCCGTGGAGAACGGGCCCGTCAAGACCGTCACCACCGACTACGGTGCCTACACCTGCGGTGCCCTGATCCTGGCCACCGGCATGAAGCACCGCTCCCTGGGCCTGGACCGGGAGGAGACACTGCCCGGCGTGTCCTTCTGCGCGGTGTGCGACGGAGCCTTTTATAAAGGAAAGGACGCAGCGGTCTGCGGCGGCGGCAACACGGCGCTTCAGGACGCCCTGTTCCTCTCCGACCTGTGCCGCCATGTGACCGTCATCCACCGGCGCGGCCAGTTGCGGGGGGACCCCATTCTGGCGGAAGCCGTGAAAAAACGGAAGAATGTGACCATCCTGTTGGACACTGTGGTGGAATCGCTGCTGGGCGGCGAAGCCCTGACAGGCTTGCTGCTGAAAAACACAGTCACGGGAGAAACACGGGAGTTGGCCGTGGACGGCCTGTTCCAGGCCGTTGGCCAGCAGCCGGAGGGCGTCCTGGCCCAGGCGCTGGGGGTCGCAAATGACGCCGGCTTCATCCCCGCCGGAGAGGACTGCCTGACGCCGGTGCCCGGGGTGTTCGCCGCCGGGGACTGCCGGGTCAAGGAGGTCCGTCAGCTGACCACCGCCTGCGCTGACGGCGCCGTGGCGGCCTTGGCCGCCTGCAAGTACTGCGGATAAAAAAGTGGGAACTGCGTTTGCAGTTCCCGCTTTTTTCAAGCCTTGCAATAGGCCCCAATGGCCCGGGACAGGAATGCCGCCGTGCCCTCGCCGAAGCGGTCCAGGTTCTTTTGGAACCGCTCGTCGGCGGTGTACATCTCTCCAAGTCCTGTCAGGATTTCGTCGGTGCACTGATAATAATGGGCACTGATGAAGTCCTGCCACTCTTTTACCAGGGCCTGTGCCTCCGGCCCGGCGGGGTCGCTCTCCCGCAAGGCGGCGGCCCGGCGGAAAATGTCGTTCATCCCCTCCGCCTGGGCATCCCAGTCAGCGGAAGCGGTCTTCTCCTGGCACTCCCGCCAGGCGGCGGTATGGCCCCAGCGGGCCTTGGCCTCACCGGCGTACTGACGGCGGGCGGCCTCCAGTTCCCCGGCGTCGAATCCCTTGAATTCCATGGTGCGTTCTCCTTTCAAGTTGGCGTCCAGCAGCTCCAGCAGACCGTCCAGCCGCTCCCGCTTCAGCAGGAGCAGATGGCGCTGGCGCCGCAGGGCCTCCTGTTTGTCGTACTGAGGATCGGCCAGAATATCCCGGATGTCTTTCAGCGGAAAGTCCAGCTCCCGGTAAAACAAGATCTGCTGCATCTTCTCCACATCCGCCGCTCCGTACCAGCGGTAGCCGGAATCCGACGCTGTTTCCGGGCGGAGCAGGCCGATGTGGTCATAGTGGTGCAGGGTTCGAACGCTCACCCCGCAGAGCTTCGCCATCTCGCTGACAGACAATCTCATGTACCTCACCTCACGGACAGTGTAATCCCTAACGTTACGTCAGAGTCAAGAGGTTTTTTGACTTTTTTATAAGTTTGCGGTATCATATCCCCATCAACGACGGAGGTGTGTCATGGAACCGCGTTATCACAGAGCCACGCTGGAGGACCTGGACCTGTTGGTCCGCACCCGGGTGCGGGTGCTGCTGGCCGCCAACCGTCTGCCGGAGCACACCGACATGACGGCGGTGGAGAACGCCTCCCGGGAGTATTACCGCTCCGCCCTGGCCGACGGCAGCCACGCCGCCTGGCTGGTGTTCGACGGGGATACCTGGATCGGCGCCGGCGGCGTCAGCTTTTACCGGATCATGCCCACCTATCACAACCCCTCCGGCAAAAGGGCCTACCTCATGAACATCTACACCCACCCGGACTACCGGCGGCGGGGCATCGCCCGGCACATGGTGGACCTGCTGGTATCGGAGGCCCGGGAGCGGGGCGTCACCGCCATCTCCCTGGATGCCACCGCCATGGGGATGCCGCTGTACGAGTCCTACGGCTTCGTTCATATGCCCATGGAGATGGAGCTGCCCGCATAAGAAAACAGGGACTGCTTTTTCGGCAGTCCCTGTTCTTTTTACAACCGCATCCCCACGGTCCGCAGGACTTCCTTCACTTGATGGGCGGTGTCGCCCTCGCCGTCACGGCTGGCCACGATCAGGTCCGCGTGCCTGGCGTACAGCGGCGCACGCTGAGCGTAGATCTCCCGGATGGTCATACCGGCGGGGGCCGCAATGCCCCGGTCCACCAGGTCCTCCGGCATTCGGTCGCTGATTTGGGAAAGGGGTGTCTCCAGCCAGACCACCACGCCGTTTTCCTTCAGGTGTGCCATAGCGGTGTCGTAGAGTGCCATGCTGCCTCCGGTGGCGATGACGGTATCCTCCCGCTCCAGGGTCCGGCCCACCTGTTCCTCGATCTGAAAAAAGGCCTCCAGCCCGTCCTCCCGCAAAATCTCCGGCAGGGTCTTGCCGGTGGTCTCCGTGATGATATCGTCGGCGTCCACAAATTCATAGTCCAGCCGCTCCGCCAGGGCGCGGCCCACCACGCTTTTGCCCGTGCCGGGCATGCCGATCAATACGATATTTTTCATGGGTCATTCCAATCCGTTGACGATGTTGTCCGGCTTGTGGCCGTCGGCCACCCGCTCCGCGTTCCGCCACATATGGAGGTGGCACCGGCGGAAGGCGGCCTCGGTGATGCCGCCCAGATGGGGCGAGAATACCAGATGGTCCCGGGCGGGGGCGGGCAGGTCCACCAGCGGGTTGTCCGCCGTCACCGGCTCCGGAGCAACGGTGTCCAGGCCGGCGCCGGCGATGATACCATCCACCAGGGCCTGGCGCAGCGCCATGTTGTCCACCAGCTCGCCCCGGGCGGTGTTGATAAGGTATGCGGTCTCCTTCATCCGGCCCAGGAAGTCTCCATCCACCATACCCCGGGTCTCCTCCGTGACGGGGCAGTGGAGGCTGACGATGTCGCAGCTGGCAGCCAGCTCCTCCAGAGACAAATAGGTGACGCCGTACAGTTCCTCCTCTTCCCGGAGGCGGCGGTGCTTGCTGTAATAATAGACCTCGCAGCCGAAGGGTGCCAGACGCTCCGCCAGGGCTTTGGCGATGTCGCCGAAGCCCACCAGGCCCACCCGACAGGCGGACAGCTCCAGCAGCCTTTTGGCCATGCACCGCTCCTTCATCTCCATCTGCCGGCCCTCCCGGACCGCCCGGTCCCCGGCAAGTCCCCGGCGCAGGAGCATCAGCATCAGCAGAATCGCCTGCTCCGCCACGGCGCCGGCGTTGCAGCCCTTGTTATTGCAGACCCAGACGCCCTTCTCCCGGGCGGCCTTCAGGTCGATCCTGTCGTAGGCCACGCCCTCGGAATGGATGAGCTTCAGATTCGGCATCCGGCGGATCAGGGAGCCCCGAACCGGGGCGATGGCATCGGCGAACAGGATAGCAGCGTCCGCCGCCGCAGTGAGGATCTCCTCCTCACCGCTGTCTTTGTCCAGAAACACCAGCTCCTGCTGCCGGATGAAGGGCAGCGGCGGGAGGTATGTCTCATAACGGGCCTGGGTGCCCAAAATCAAGATCTTCACAAGACCACTCCTCTTTCATATTTGAGGTCCATTATAGCATCCCGCGGACAATTGTCCACCATCAAATCACACGAAAAATTTCCGCCGGAGCCTCCTCCTTCCGGCGCCTCCAAACACTGGAGACAGCCTTACCAAGCCCCGGAAAAAAAGTCGAATCCAAACTGTCAGTTTTGCCAATTGCGTGGCGTACGCAAATCCGATACAATAGGTACGACCTTTAGTGGTAGTACCTATACTGATTACGATATGAGGTGAACTTACATGAGCAGTCAGCCGACCCAGTCCAAGACCATCCGCACCCAGCTGCTCTCCGCCATGCGGAGCGGCGAGTACTCCACCTGCGAACGGCTGCCCCGGGAAAGTGTCCTGGCGGAGAACCTGGGCATCAGCCGCACCCAGCTGCGGGACATCCTGGCCTCTCTGGAACGGGAGGGCTTCATCACCCGCCGCCACGGCGTTGGCACCATCATCAACCGCCACGTCCTAAGCGCCCACACCCGGGTGGACATCGAGGTGGAGTTCCTGGACATGATCCGCCAGAACGGCCACCAAGCGGACGTGGCCTTCGTCCGGGTGTCCGACGGCACTGCTGACGAGAAGATTGCCGGCCAGCTGCAGATCCCCGAGGGCACCCCCATTATCCGAATTGCCCGCCTGTGCACCGCCGACGGCCACCCCGCCATCTACTGTGAGGACGTCATCGAAAAGGCGCTGGCCAAGGGTAATTACACCCTCAAGGATTTCAAGCTGCCCATCTTCCACTTCCTCCAGCAGTTCTGCGGCATCATTCCCTACATGGACCTGACAGACGTGCGCCCCGCCGTGGCAGACGCCGCCCTGGCGGAAATCTTCCAGGTGCCCATGGGGTCTCCCCTGCTGAACATGGACGAGGTGGACTTCGACATCGACGGCAAGCCGGTATTCTGCTCCAATGAATACTTCGCCGACGGCATCTTCCGCCACACCGTCATGCGCAAAAAACTGTAAGGAGTGTTATCCATGAAAAAAGTAGCCATTATCATGGGCTCGGATTCCGACTGGCCCGTGGTCAAAGCCGCCTGCGGCCAGCTGGACGATTTCGGCATCCCCTATGAGGCCCATATCCTCAGCGCCCACCGCACGCCCGCCGCCGCCGCGGAGTTCGCCAGAACCGCCCGGGCAAACGGCTACGGCGTGCTGATCTGCGCCGCTGGCATGGCGGCCCATCTGGCCGGCGCCTTCGCCGGCAATTCCACCCTCCCCGTCATCGGCATCCCCATGAAGGGCGGCGCCATGGACGGTCTGGACGCGCTGCTGGCCACCGTGCAGATGCCCAGCGGCATCCCCGTGGCCACCGTGGCCATCAATGGCGCCAAGAACGCCGCCGTGCTGGCGGCCCAGATCCTGGCTGTCAGCGACGACGCACTGGCCGTCAGACTGGACCAGGCCCGGGAGGATATGGCGAAGCAGATCGCCGAAAAAGAGGCCAAGCTCCAGGCTGAGCTGGCAAACTAACGATATCAACGAATCAGGAGTAACGACATGGGCGGATTTTTCGGCGCCATCTCCAAGCGGGATTGCGTACTTGACATCTTCTTCGGAGTAGACTATCACTCCCATCTGGGCACCCGCCGGGGCGGTATGGCCATCTACGACAAGGATACCGGCTTCCAACGGCAGATTCACAATATTGAGAACTCCCCTTTCCGCACCAAATTCGAGTCGGATCTGGCGGATTTCCACGGCTGCAGCGGCATCGGCTGCATCTCCGACTCAGACCCCCAGCCCCTGCTGGTCCGGTCCCATCTGGGGCTGTACGCCATCTCCACCGTGGGCATCATCAACAACGCCGAGCAGCTGGTGAAGGAGTACTTTTCCGACCACGGCCATCAGTTCATGGCCATGAGCAATGGAAAAGTCAACGCCTCTGAGCTGACCGCCGCCCTCATCAATCAGAAGGATTCTCTGGTGGAAGGCATCCGCCACGCCCAGGAGGTCATCGACGGCTCCGTCACCATCCTGCTGCTGACACGGGACGGCATCATCGCCGCCCGGGACAAGCTGGGCCGCCTGCCGGTGCTGGTGGGCAAAAACGACGACGGCTGCTGCGTCTCCTTTGAGTCCTTCGCCTATCACAAGCTGGGTTATCAGGACGCCTATGAGCTGGGCCCCCAGGAGATCGTCCGCATCACGGCGGAGGGATATGAGACCCTGTCCCCCGCTGGAAAGGACATGAAGATCTGCGCCTTCCTGTGGACTTACTACGGCTATCCCAACTCCAACTACGAGGGCGTCAACGTAGAGGTCATGCGCTACCGAAACGGCGAGATCATGGCCCGGGACGAGGTAGCCCAGGGCCGTCTGCCCAAGGTGGATTACGTGGCCGGTGTGCCGGATTCCGGTCTGCCCCACGCCATCGGCTTCGCCAACCGCAGCGGCAAACCCTTCGCCCGCCCCTTCGTGAAATACACCCCCACCTGGCCCCGGTCCTTCATGCCCGCCAACCAGGAGGTCCGCAACCAGGTGGCCAAAATGAAGCAGATCCCCGTGCCTGAGTTGATCGAGGGCAAAAAGCTGCTGTTCGTGGACGACTCCATCGTCCGGGGCACCCAGCTGCGGGAGACCGTGGAATTCCTCTATGAGAGCGGCGCCGAGGAGGTCCACATGCGCTCCGCCTGCCCGCCCATCATGTACAGCTGCAAGTACCTGAATTTCTCCCGGGGCAATTCCGACATGGACCTGCTGGCCCGCCGGAAGATCCAGGACCTGGAGGGAGATGAGGGCCAGAAGCATCTGGAGGAATACGCTGACGCCTCCACCGAGCGGGGCAAGTGCCTGCTGCACTCCATCTGCGAGGAGATGGGCTTCGACTCCCTGGGCTACCAGTCTCTGGACGGCCTGCTGGAGGCCATCGGCATCGACAGAGATAAAATCTGTACCTATTGTTGGACAGGAAAAGAATAAATAACATTTTTATGAAACATAGGAGGGCAAACATCATGCAGAAGCTAGAGCAGATCTACGAGGGCAAGGCCAAGAAGGTCTACGCTACCGACGACCCCGAGCTGGTCATTGTGGATTACAAGGACGACGCCACCGCGCTGGACGGTCTGAAGAAGGGTACCATCGTGGGCAAAGGCGTCATCAACAACCAGATGACCAACCGCCTGATGGTCAAGATGGAAAAAGCCGGCATCCCCACCCACTTCGTTCAGGAGCTGAGCGAGCGGGAGACTCTGGTGAAGAAGGTCTCCATCGTACCCCTGGAAGTCATCATCCGCAACATCTCCGCCGGCCACTTCGCCTCCCGCTACGGCGTGGAGGAGGGCATCGTGTTCGACCAGCCCACCATCGAGTTCTCCTATAAGAACGACGATCTCCACGATCCCCTGCTGAACGCCTATCACGCCATCGCTCTGAAGCTGGCCACTCCCGAGGAGATCGACCTGATCAAGAAGTACGCCTTCGGCGTCAACGACGTGCTGAAGGCCTTCTGGGGCGAGTGCGGCGTCACCCTGGTGGACTTCAAGCTGGAGTTCGGCAAGACCAGTGACGGCACCATCGTCCTGGCCGACGAGATCAGCCCCGACACCTGCCGCCTGTGGGACAGCAAGACCCACGAAAAGCTGGACAAGGACCGCTTCCGCCGGGATATGGGCGGTGTGGAGGACGCTTACGCCGAGATCATGAAGCGCCTCCTGGACCACGATGCGAACTGAATACAGCACTCCGGCGGGCGGCTTCAACGGAGAAGCCGTCCCGGCCGGTATCATCCAGCGCCACATCCATGAGGAATGCGGCGTATTCGGCATCTATTCCAAAGCCACCGCCGACGTGGCCTCCATGGCCTACTACGCCCTGTATGCCTTGCAGCACCGGGGCCAGGAAAGCGCCGGCATCGTGGTGAACGACGACGGCCTGTTCACCTCCTGGCGGGACGTGGGCCTGGTCAGCGAGGTATTCCCCGCCGAGCGGCTGAAGTCCCTGGGCACCGGCAATATCGCCGTGGGCCACGTGCGCTACGGCACCACCGGCAGCGACAACAAGCGGAATGTCCAGCCCATTCTGGTGAACCACTACAAGGGCCGTATGGCCCTGGCCCACAACGGCAACCTCACCAACTCCCTCCAGCTTCGCTCGGAGCTGGAGAGCAAGGGATCCATCTTCCACACCACCACTGACTCCGAGGTCATCGCCTACATCATCGTCCAGGAGCGGCTGAAGGCCCCTTCCATCGAGGCCGCCGTCTCCGCCGCCATGGACAGGATCGTGGGCGCCTACTCTCTTGTGATCTCCTCTCCCAGCAAGCTCATCGCCGTCCGGGACCCCCACGGCTTCCGGCCCCTGTGCATGGGCCATCTGAAGGACGGCAGTGTGGTGTTCGCCTCCGAGTCCTGCGGTCTGGACGCCATCGGTGCCCAGTTCGACCGGGATATCCTGCCCGGCGAGATCGTGGTGGTGGACAAGGACGGTGTCAAGTCCGACACCAGCCACTGCGGCAAGGTGGACCGGAAGCTGTGCGTCTTTGAGTTCATCTACTTTGCCCGTCCCGACTCCGTCATCGACGGGTCCAGTGTCCACACCGCCCGGCAGCGGGCCGGCGCCTTCCTGGCCCTGGAGCATCCCGTCCAGGCGGATATCGTCATCGGCGTGCCGGACTCCGGCCTGGACGCCGCCATGGGCTATTCCCGCCAGAGCGGCATTCCCTACGGTATAGGCTTCATCAAGAACAAGTACATTGGCCGCACCTTCATCTCCCCCACTCAGGCCATGCGGGAAAACGAGGTCAACATCAAGCTGAACCCCATCCGCTCTGTGGTGGAGGGCAAGCGGGTGGTCCTCATCGACGACTCCATCGTCCGGGGCACCACCTGCCGCCGGACCATCGACCTGCTTCGAAAGGCCGGCGCCAAGGAGATCCACATGCGGGTCTCCGCGCCGCCCTTCGTCTCCGAGTGCTACTACGGCACGGACATCGACGACAAGAACAAGCTCATCGCCAACCACCACACCGTGGAGGAGATCGCCGGGATCATCGGCGTGGACTCCCTGGGCTACCTGAGCCTCCGGGACGTGGTAAAGCTGGCGGACAACACCGAATCCGGCTTCTGCACCGCCTGCTTCGGCGGCGGGTACCCCACCGCCATCCCCCAGGATGTGGGCAAGGACCGGTTCGAGTGCAAAATCAGTGAAAGGGAGAAACACGAACATGCGTAGTTTTTCTGACAGCTACCGCGCCGCGGGCGTGAACATCGAGGCCGGCTACGAAGGCGTGAAACTTATGAAGGAGCACGTTGCCCGGACGATGATCCCCGGCGTCGTCTCCGACATCGGCGGTTTCGGCGGCCTGTTTGCCCCCCAGCTGGCGGGCATGACCGAGCCGGTGCTGGTCTCCGGCACCGACGGCGTGGGCACCAAGATCCGCATCGCCCAGCTGATGGACAAGCATGACACCGTGGGCATCGACTGCGTGGCCATGTGCGTCAACGACATTATCTGCTGCGGTGCCAAGCCCCTCTTCTTCCTGGACTACATCGCCATCGGCAAGAATGAGCCGGAAAAGGTGGCCACCCTGGTCTCCGGCGTGGCGGAGGGCTGCGTCCAGTCCGGCTGCGCCCTCATCGGCGGTGAGACCGCCGAGCACCCCGGCATGATGGCCGCCGACGACTACGACCTGGCGGGCTTCTCCGTGGGTATCGTGGACAAGCCCAAGGTCATCGACCACAGCACCATGACCGCCGGTGACGTCATCCTGGCCCTGCCCTCCAGCGGCATCCACTCCAACGGCTACTCCCTGGTACGGAAGGTCTTCAACGTGGAGCACGCCAATCTGGAGCTGTACTCCGAGGAGCTGGGCTCCACCCTGGGCGAGGCCCTGCTGGCGCCCACCCGCATCTATGTCAAACCGGTCCTCCGCTGCATGGAGGCTGTCACCGTCAAGGGCGTCAGCCACATTACCGGCGGCGGCTTCTTTGAGAACATCCCCCGCTGCCTGCCGGACGGCCTCACCGCCAAAATTGAGAAAGCCGCCCTTCAGACCCAGCCCATTTTCCACATGCTGCAAAAGTTGGGAAACATCCCCGAGCACGATATGTTCAACACCTATAATATGGGCGTGGGCATGGCCGTCATCGTGGCGAAGGAGGACGCGGACCGCGCCATCGCAGCCCTGGACTGCGGCGCCTACGTCATTGGTGAGATCGTGGAAGGCGACGAGCGGGTGACACTATGGTAACAAAGGCCCGCATCGCCGTGTTCGTCTCCGGCGGCGGCACCAATCTGGAGCACCTGCTGCTGGCTCAGGAGGCCGGACAGCTCCCCCACGGGGAGATCGTGCTGGTATGCGCCAGCAACGAGAGCGCCTACGCCCTGACCCGGGCCGCCAATCACGGCGTGCCCGGCGTGGCCGTTCCCAAAAAGCAGTTGACCCAGGAGGCCTTTGAGGCCGCTCTCACGGAAAAGCTGGCGGAGCACCGGGTGGATATGATCGTCCTGGCCGGGTTCCTCTCCATTTTGTCTGAAAACTTTGTAAAGCAATGGCCGGAGCGCATCGTCAACATCCACCCCTCTCTCATTCCCTCCTTCTGCGGCAAGGGCATGTACGGCCTGAAGGTCCACGAAGCAGCTCTTGCCAAGGGTGTGAAGGTCACCGGCGCAACCGTCCATCTGGTGAACGAGATTCCCGACGGTGGCCGCATC
Source organism: uncultured Clostridia bacterium (assembly GCA_945873695.1). Lineage (GTDB taxonomy): Bacteria > Bacillota > Clostridia > Oscillospirales > Oscillospiraceae > Oscillibacter. Next base: position 24,471 of record CAMCDX010000008.1, read on the forward strand.
CTGCTGCAGAAGGCCGTGGAGGTCCTCCCCGGCGACACGCCGGAGGTGCTGCAGAAGCGGGTCATGGAGCAGGCCGAATGGGTTCTGCTGCCCCAGGCCGCGGAACTGCTGGCCAATCAAATCGTACAGGAAAAGGAGCAAGCGTGATGAACGTCTATGAGATCGGTTCCCTGAGCGAAAAGCTCGCCTCCAACGCCTACCCCGGCCGGGGCATCGTGCTGGGGATGACACCGAACGGCAAACAGTCCGTGGCGGCCTACTTCATCATGGGCCGCAGCGTCAACAGCCGCAACCGGGTCTTCATCGAAGAGCCCGACGGCATCCGCACCGAGGCCTACGACCCCTCCAAGCTGGAGGACCCCAGCCTCATCATCTACCATCCCGTCCGGGAGGTGGGCCGGGGCCTCATCGTCACCAACGGTGACCAGACCGACACCATCCTGGAGTACCTGGAGCGGGGCCTTCCCATGGAGCAGGCCCTGCGGACCCGGGAATTTGAGCCCGACGGCCCCAACTGGACTCCCCGTATTTCCGGTCTCCTCAGCCCCGACGGCAGCTACAAGCTGTCCATCCTGAAGTCCGCCGACGCCGAGGGCTCCGCCTGCGCCCGCCAGACTTTTGAGTATCCCGCCCTGCCGGGCCTGGGCCACTTCCTCCACACCTACGTGTGCGACGGCAATCCTATCCCCACCTTCCAGGGGGAGCCGGAGCGGGTAGCCATTGAGGGCGACATTGACACCTTCACCGCCCAGCTGTGGGACAACCTGAACGCAGATAACAAGATCTCCCTTTTCGTGCGCTTCACGGACCTGAAGACCCGGGCCTATCGGCAGCGCATCCTGAACAAACATCAGTAAAGGAGCGGCACCATGAACGAACTGGAACTGAAATACGGCTGCAATCCCAACCAAAAGCCCTCCCGCATCTTCATGAAGGACGGCAGCGACCTGCCCATCACGGTCCTGAACGGCAAGCCCGGCTACATCAACTTCCTGGACGCCTTCAACTCCTGGCAGCTGGTCCGGGAACTGAAGGCCGCCACCGGCCTGCCCTCCGCCGCCTCCTTCAAGCATGTCTCCCCTGCCGGCGCCGCCGTGGGCCTGCCTCTCAGCGACGTGGACAAGAAGATCTACTTCGTGGAAGACGGCGCTGAGTTAAGCCCCATCGCCTGCGCCTACATCCGGGCCCGGGGCGCCGACCGGCTGTGCTCCTACGGCGACTGGGCAGCCCTCTCCGACGTGTGCGACGCCGCCACCGCCAACTACCTGAAGGCCGAGGTGTCTGACGGCGTCATCGCCCCCGGCTACACTGACGAGGCCCTGGAGATTCTGAAAACTAAGAAAAAGGGTGGCTATAACGTCGTCCAGATCGATCCCGATTACGTTCCCGCTCCTCAGGAGTACAAGGACGTGTTCGGCATCACCTTCCAGCAGGGCCGGAACAACTTCGCCATCAACGAGGAACTACTGACCAACATCGTCACCGAAAATCACGACCTGCCCCAGCAGGCCAAGATCGACATGATCGTCTCCCTCATCACCCTGAAATACACCCAGTCCAACTCCGTCTGCTACGTGAAGGACGGCCAGGCCATCGGCGTGGGCGCCGGCCAGCAGAGCCGCATCCACTGCACCCGTCTGGCGGGCCAGAAGGCGGACAACTGGTATCTGCGGCAGCATCCCAAGGTACTGGGGCTGCAATTTGTGGACAACATCCGCCGTCCCGACCGGGACAATGCCATCGACATCTACACCTCCGACGAGTACGAGGACATTCTGGCCGACGGTGTGTGGCAGAACACCTTCAAGGTGAAGCCCGAAGTGCTGACGGCCGAGGAAAAGAAAGCCTGGATCGCCACCCAGTCCGGCGTGACGGTGGGCAGCGACGCTTTCTTCCCCTTTGGTGACAACGTGGAGCGTGCCCGGAAATCCGGCGTTCAGTACATCGCCGAGCCCGGAGGCAGCATCCGGGATGACCACGTCATCGCCACGGCTAACAAGTACGGCATCACGATGTGCTTTACCGGTATGCGCCTTTTCCACCACTAAAACATATTCGAGGGGGAGCAGGCTCCCCCTCGACCTCCCCTACCACCAGTGACATCGGTCACTGGTGAACGCCGCCCCCGGCGGCTAAGTCAAGGTATTTTTGTCAGGTACACGCCCTGACAAAAATGATTCAAATTCATTTGCCTCCGGCAAATTTTTAGGAGGGCTTCCATGAATCTTCTGGTCGTCGGCGGCGGTGGCCGCGAGCACGCCATTATCAAAAAGCTGAAAGAGAATCCCAGCGTGGAGACCATCTACGCTCTGCCGGGCAACGGCGGCATCGCCCAGGACGCCGTCTGCGTCCCCGAGATCGGTACCAAGGACATCCCCGCTATCGTGGACTTCGCCAAGGCCCACGCTATTGACTTCGCCGTGGTGGCGCCGGACGACCCCCTGGCTCTGGGCTGCGTGGACCGGCTCCACGAGGTGGGCATCCCCTGCTTCGGCCCGGACGCCAAGGCTGCCCGCATCGAGGCCAGCAAGGTCTTTTCCAAGAACCTGATGAAGAAGTACGGCATTCCTACCGCCGCTTACGAGGTCTTCGACGATCCCAAGACCGCTTTGGAATATCTGAAAACCGCCTCCTTCCCCATCGTCATCAAGGCCGACGGTCTGGCTCTGGGCAAGGGCGTGCTGATTCCCCAGAACCTTCAGGAGGCGGAGGATGCCGTGAAGACCATCATGGAGGACAAGGCCTTCGGCGACTCCGGCAACGAGATCGTCATTGAGGAATTCCTCACCGGCCCGGAGGTCAGCGTGCTGGCCTTTACCGACGGCTCCGCCATCCGGCCCATGGTGTCCTCCATGGACCACAAGCGGGCCGGGGACAATGACACCGGCCTCAACACCGGCGGCATGGGCACCGTGGCTCCCAATCCCTACTATACCGCCGATGTGGCCCAGGTCTGCATGGACACCATCTTCCTGCCCACCCTGGCGGCTATGCGGGCCGAGGGCTGCCCCTTCAAGGGCTGCCTGTATTTCGGATTGATGATCACCCCCAAGGGCCCCAAGGTCATCGAGTACAACTGCCGCTTCGGCGACCCCGAGACCCAGGTGGTGCTGCCCCTGTTGAAGACCGACCTGCTGACCGTCATGCAGGCGGTGGAGAACGAGACTTTGGCCGACCTGGAAGTGGAATGGTCCGACGGCGCCGCCGCCTGCGTCATCCTGGCTTCCGGCGGTTACCCCAGCCACTATGAGAAAGGCAAAGTCATGACCTTCCCCGAGAGCACTCCCGCCAATGTCACCCTTTACCACGCCGGCGACAAGCTGGACGGCGATGGCCGCCTGGTCACCAGCGGTGGCCGGGTGCTGGGCGTCACCGCTGCCGCCTCCACCCTGAAAGAAGCCCTGACCGACGCCTACGCCGCCGCGGAGACGGTGGACTTTGACGGCAAATACCTGCGCCACGACATCGGCCGCCGGGCACTGGCGGCAATGGAGGAACGATAAATGGTACGTCGCGTATATGTAGAAAAAAAGGAAGCCCTGCGGCAGGAGGCCGCCGGCCTTCTGAACGAGCTCCGTTCCCTGCTGGGCATCACCGCCCTGACAGGCCTGCGGCTCATCAACCGCTATGATGTGGAGGGCCTGGACGAGGAGACCTTCCAGCGGGCGGTGCAGACTGTATTTTCCGAGCCCCAGGTGGACAATGCCACCGCCGCTCTCCCCGCCGGGGACTATGTGGCGTTCGCGGTGGAGTTCCTGCCGGGCCAGTTTGACCAGCGGGCGGACTCCGCCAGAGCGTGCATCCAGCTGATGACCCAGGGGGACCGCCCCAACCTCCGCACCGCCAAGGTGTACCTCCTCTCCGGCGAGCTCACTGCCGCCGATGTGGAGACCATCAAGCACTACGTCATTAACCCTGTGGAGGCCCGGGAGGCCTCTTTGGAGGAAATAGAAACTCTTCAGACGGAATACGACGTCCCCACCGCCGTGGAGACCATCACCGGCTTCACCGCCCTGGACGAGGCGGGCCTGGCCGCGCTGCTGAACAAGCTGGGCCTGGCTATGGACCTGGACGACCTGAAGTTCCTGCAGGCCCACTTCCGGGACGACGAGCACCGGGACCCCACTATCACGGAAGTCCGGGTGGTGGACACCTACTGGTCCGACCACTGCCGCCATACCACTTTCTCCACCCACATCGACAAGGTGGAGATCCTGGACGAGGAGACCCGTGCCGCCTATGAGCGGTACCTGGCCGCCCGGGTGGAGGTCTACGGTGAGGAGAAGGCGGCCGTCCGGCCTCAGACTCTGATGGACATGGCTACCATCGGCGCCAAGGTGCTGAAAAAGCGGGGCCTGCTCACCAATCTGGACCAGAGCGAGGAGATCAACGCCTGCTCCATCCATGTCAACGCCACCGTGGACGGCGAGGAGCAGGACTGGCTGCTGATGTTCAAGAACGAAACCCACAACCATCCCACCGAGATCGAGCCCTTCGGCGGCGCCGCCACCTGCATCGGCGGCTGCATCCGGGACCCCCTCTCCGGCCGGGCCTACGTCTATCAGGCCATGCGGCTCACCGGCTGCGGCGACCCCCGCACCCCGGTGGACCAGACCATCCCCGGCAAGCTGCCCCAGCGGAAGCTGGCCCAGACGGCCGCTGCCGGCTACTCCTCCTACGGCAACCAGATCGGCCTGGCTACCGGCCAGGTCAGCGAGGTCTATCACCCCGGCTATGTCGCCAAGCATCTGGAGGTGGGCGCCGTGGTGGGCGCTGCTCCCGCTGAGAACGTGGTCCGGGAGCGTCCCGCCCCCGGCGACGTGGTGATCCTGCTGGGCGGCCGCACCGGCCGTGACGGCATCGGCGGCGCCACCGGCTCCTCCAAGAGCCACAACCGCAAGTCCCTGACCACCATGGCTTCCGAGGTCCAGAAGGGCAACGCCCCCGAGGAGCGAAAGATCCAGCGGCTGTTCCGGGACGGCAAGGTCACCCGCCTCATCAAGCGCTGCAATGACTTCGGAGCCGGCGGCGTGTCTGTCGCCATCGGCGAGCTGGCCGACGGCCTGGAGATCGACCTGGACAAGGTCCGCAAGAAGTACGAGGGCTTGGACGGCACGGAGCTTGCCATTTCTGAGTCCCAGGAGCGAATGGCCGTGGTGGTCGCCTCCGAGAACGCCGCCGCCTTCATCGCCGCCGCCGAGGCGGAGAACCTGGAGGCCTATCAGGTAGCGGTCGTCACAGAGAGCCCCCGGATGGTCATGAAGTGGAACGGTGCCACCATTGTGGACTTGAGCCGCGCCTTCCTGGACACCAATGGTGCCGACAAGCACACCACCGTGGCCGTTGAAAAGAAGGACCGGGCCGGCCTGGGAACCAATGGCGCCCGTTCCCTTCGGGAGATGGCCGCCAGCCTGAAGTCCGCCTCCCGCCGGGGCCTCTCCGAACGGTTTGACTCTACCATCGGCGCCGGCTCCGTGCTGATGCCCTTCGGCGGAAAAACACAGCGCACCCCCGCCCAGTCCATGGCCGCTCTGCTGCCTGTCCTGCCGGGCCAGGAGACGGAGGACTGTTCCGTCATGGCCTGGGGCTTTGACGCCGAGCAGATGACCGTGGACCCCTACGTGGGCGCCTACCGTTCCGTCATTACCTCCGTCGCCAAGCTGGTGGCTGCCGGCTGCGACTTCCACCAGGCGTACCTGACCTTCCAGGAATACTTTGAAAAGCTCCGTGAGGAGCCTGCCCGCTGGGGCAAGCCCTTCTCCGCCCTGCTGGGCGCTCTGGACGCCCAGCTGGATCTGAACATCGCCGCCATCGGCGGCAAGGATTCCATGTCCGGCTCCTTCCTGGATATGGACGTGCCCCCCACCCTGATCTCCTTCGCCATCGCCCCCTCTAAGGCAGGTGCGGTTCTGTCCCCCGAGTTCAAGGAGGCGGGTCATCCCGTGTACCTGTTCCTGTGCGACGGCACCGTGGGCAGCCAACGCTCTGCCTGGGAGGCCTTCCATGACCTCTGCGCCGCTGGAAAAGTGAAGGCCGCCTGGGCTGTGGAGAACAGCCTGGCGGAGGCCGTCATGAACATGTCCTTCGGCAACCGGGTGGGCTTCACCGCCGACGCTACCGGGGACATCTGGTACTCCAGCGCCATGCCAGGCGCCATCGTGGCGGAGCTGACGGAGGAGGTCTCCGGCGAATACGCCGCCCGCCTGGGTGTCACCACAGCGGAACCCACCGTGGCCATCGGCGCCGACAGCGCCTCCATCGACGAACTGCTGGCGCTCAACGAGGGCGTGCTGGAGGACATCTATCCCAACCGTACCGCTACCGTATCCGAGACCGTCCCCGTGCTGAAGGCTCCCGCCGTGTCCTTCCCCGCCCCCAAGGCGGGCGTAGCCCGGCCCAAAGTTCTCATCCCCGTGTTCCCCGGCACCAACTGTGAATACGACAGCGCCCGTGCCGTGACCCGGGCCGGCCTGGAGCCGGAGATCCTGGTGCTGAACAACCAGTCCGCCCAGGGCGTGGCCGACTCTGCCGACCGTTTCGCCAAGGCCGCTCAGGAAAGTCAGATCATCTTCGTCCCCGGCGGCTTCTCCGGCGGCGATGAGCCCGACGGCTCCGGCAAGTTCATCACCGCCTTCTTCCGGAACCCCGCGGTGAAGGACGCCACCATGGAGCTGCTGAAAAACCGGGATGGTCTGATGCTGGGCATCTGCAATGGCTTCCAGGCCCTCATCAAGCTGGGTCTGGTTCCTTACGGCGAGATCATCGACACTGACGACGCCTGCCCCACCCTGAGCTACAATGTCATCGGCCGCCACCAGTCCAAGATTGTCCGCACCCGGGTAGCCTCCAACCGCTCCCCCTGGCTGGCGAAGGTGAGCGTTGGCGACATCGTGAACGTCCCCATCTCCCACGGCGAGGGCCGGTTCCTGTGCGCTCCCGAGCTGCTCCGGCAGCTGGCGGAGAACGGCCAGATCGCCACCCAGTACGTGGACCTGGAGGGCGTGCCCACCATGGACGTGGACTTCAACCCCAACGGCTCCGCCTGGGCCATCGAGGGCATCCTGTCCCCCGACGGCCGCATTCTGGGCAAGATGGGCCACTCCGAGCGCATTGGCCCCGCTCTGTACCGCAATGTCCCCGGTGACTATGACCTGCGCCTGTTTGAGGCCGCCAGGGATTATTTCAGCATTTGAGTTGAAGTTTGAAACTTTTGTGGTAAGATAATACCTAAAATCTTTGAAACGAGGTGGCCAAATGGCATACTATTTTACGGAACCCTCCCGCACCTTCAGTGAGTATCTGCTGGTGCCGGGTTACTCTGATGAGAACTGCATCCCCGCCAATGTGTCCCTGAAGACCCCGGTGGTCAAGTTCAAGAAGGGCGAAGAGTGCCCCTTGACCATGAACGTGCCCATGGTCTCCGCCGTCATGCAGGCGGTGTCCGGTGAGAAAATGGGCATCGGTCTGGCGAAGGAGGGCGGTATCGCCTTCATCTACGTCTCCCAGCCCATTGAGGAGCAGGCCGAGATGGTCCGCAAGGTGAAGAACTACAAGGCCGGTTTCGTGTTCAGTGATTCCAACCTGCGGGTCACCGACACGCTGGCGGATGTGCTGGCTCTGAAGGAGCGCACCGGCCACTCCACCATGGCCGTCACCGACGACGGCACCGGCAACGGCAAGCTGCTGGGCCTGGTCACCAGCCGGGACTACCGGGTCAGCCGCATGGACCCCGCCACTCCCGTGACGGAATTCATGACGCCGGTGGAGAAGATCATCTCCGCTCCCGAGGGCACCAGCCTGAAGACCGCCAACGACATCATCTGGGACCACAAGCTCAACGCCCTGCCCATCGTCTCCAAGGACGGCCGTCTGGTCTCCTTCGTGTTCCGCAAGGACTATGACTCCCACAAGGGCAATCCCCTGGAGCTGCTGGATGACCAGAAGCGCTACGTGGTGGGCGCCGGTATCAACACCCGGGACTACGCCCAGCGGGTCCCCGCCCTGGTGGAAGCCGGCGCGGACGTGTTGGTGATGGACTCCTCCGAGGGCTACTCCGTATGGCAGAAGCGCTGCCTGGAGTGGATCCGGGAGCGCTACGGCGACACCGTGAAGGTGGGCGCCGGCAACGTGGTGGACGGCGAGGGCTTCCGCTTCCTGGCGAACGCCGGGGCCGACTTCGTGAAGATCGGCATCGGCGGCGGCTCCATCTGCATCACCCGGGAAACCAAGGGCATCGGCCGGGGCCAGGCCACCTCCGTCATCGACGTGGCGGCGGAGCGGGACAAGTATTTTGAGGAGACCGGCGTGTATGTGCCCATCTGCGCCGACGGCGGCATCGTCCAGGACTACCACATTACCCTGGCCCTGGCCATGGGCGCCGACTTCTGCATGCTGGGCCGGTACTTCTCCCGGTTCGACGAAAGCCCCTCCGCCAAGGTCCTCATCGGCGGCAGCTATATGAAGGAATACTGGGGCGAGGGCAGCGCCCGTGCCCGGAACTGGCAGCGGTACGACCTGGGCGGCGCAGCCAAGCTGAGCTTCGAGGAAGGCGTGGACTCCTATGTTCCCTACGCCGGCGCCCTGTCCGACGGCATGGCCACCACCCTGGCCAAGGTCCGCTCCACCATGTGCAACTGCGGCGCTCTCACCATCTCCGAGCTGCGGGAGAAGGCCAAGCTGACCCTGGTGTCCTCCGTCTCCATCGTGGAGGGCGGCGCACACGACGTGCTGCTGAAAGATACCACCAACGGCAACCAGAGAAGCTGATATGTAATCATACGCGCCATCCGCCGCCTTCTACGCCGCGACGGATGGCGCGTAGAAGCGTTCTGCAAGGCGATTCCTGAAATGGACGGGCTCCCTCCGACCATTTCAGTCCTGCCTTGGGTGCGGCAGCACGGAGGGAGAGATCCCTTCAAGTAAAAGCTGTTCTCTTCTGCTTCTCCGGCATTTAATCGTTTATCTTTTAACTTTTGCAAAAAGGCTTGTATTTTTTATATGAAGTCTTATAATAAAGAAAACGTTTACTTTACAACAGGAGCTATCAAAATCATGCAGAGAAGACCCCGCATTTTTGTTTTGGGCAGCTTTGTGATGGACGTCATCGCCACCACGGAGCGTGTTCCCAGATCCGCGCAGACTGTTTACGGAAAATCCTTCCACATGGCTCCCGGCGGCAAGGGCGCCAACCAGGCCCTCCAGTGCGCCCGGCTGGGCGCCGACGTCACCATGATGGGCTGTGTGGGCGACGACCTCTTCGGTGAGAAGCTGCTGGAAACGCCCCGGGCCGCCGGCGTGGACGTGAGCCGCGTACTGGTCCGGCCCGGCGTCACCTCCGGCGTGGGCCATGTGACCCTGGAGGTCACGGAGCACAGTGCCCAGAACCGCATCATCGTCATTCCCGGCGCCAACCGAACGCTGACAGTGGACGAGGTGGCCTGGGTGAAGGAGGAGATCGGCACCTACGACATGGTGCTGCTCCAACTGGAGGTCCCCCTGGAGGTAAACCGGGCGGTGGCCGGCTGGGCCCGGGAGGCCGGCGTGCCGGTGATGCTGAACCCCGCCCCTGCCACGGACTTAGACGACGAACTACTGAGCCTGGTGACCTATCTCACCCCCAACGAGCAGGAGGCCTCCGTGGAGACCGGCCTGCCCCTGTCCGCCGACGAGAACGGTCCCAGCAAGGATGACCTGAAAAAGATCGCCGCCGCTCTGTGGGCCAAGGGCGTGGAGAACGTCATCATCACCCTGGGCGGCGCCGGCTCCGCTGTGGTGGGCACCGGCGACATTCAATACATCCCCTGTGTCCACATGGATCACGTAGCGGACCCCACCGCCGCCGGTGACTCCTTTGTGGGCGCTCTGGCCGTTGGCCTGACGGCGGGCTTGTCCCAGGACCAGGCCCTGGCCTTCGCCAGCCACACCGCCGCCATCACCGTGTCACGCATGGGCGCCATGCCCTCCCTTCCCACGCTGGAGGAAGTCATCGCCCTGCTGAAGGAGCGGGGCTACCGGGGCTTCGACCTGTCCGCCCTGGATGCGCTGAGATGAAAAAAACCGACTCCGATGCTGCCCCGGCACAAGGACATCACAAATAACGCATAAAGAGTATGCAAATAAGTGGCATGCCGTTTATGGTTAGCCCCCAAAGGAAATAAAATAGAATCGTTCACGAGCATAGCACAAGGCCGCCAGTGTAATCTGGCGGCCTTCAGGCTGTCGAAAAAGTCCGACGGACTTTTTCGACGCCTTCACAATAC
>CAMCDX010000009.1 GCA_945873695.1 uncultured Clostridia bacterium
GTATTGTGAAGGCGTCGAAAAAGTCCGTCGGACTTTTTCGACAGCCTGAAAAGAGCGCGAAGGCGCTCTTTTTTCATGCTCATATTACCACAAAACGGCCCAAAATTCAAGTCTTGTCCTGCTGCCGCGGCTGCCGTATGCTGGGAGGCGGAGGTGGGTTCATATGGAATTTTTCATCGTTCCCCAAAGCGGCGGGACGCTGGCGGCCCTGGAGGCCGCCAACCGGGAAACGGCCCGTTACGGCCTGACTCTGACCCGGGAGGAGATGGCGGCTTTGGCGGAGAGCCGGGTCCGGGCCCTCCGGGACACCGGCCGGGTGGAGCTGGGGGAGGGCATCCTGCCCCGGCTCATTGAGGCCTTCTGCGATTCCCCCCACCTGCACCAGGCGGACTACGCCGAGACCCTGGGGACCTTGCAGGAGATTTTTTACCGCTGGAAGAACGAGGCCGGGGACCGGACCCCCGACGACGAGCTTCTGCCCCTTCTCCGCCGGGCCTTTGACCGGGCGGGGGGCGGCGTTGGCTATCTGGCGGGCTTCTCCCTGGCGGAGACAGTCCGGCTGCTGCGGGAGGAGGATGGCCGTGGATGAGAACAGACTGACTGCCCGGCTGACAGAGTCCGACCGCCTGGCCTGGCAGAAAAAGCTGTGGCAGCTGCTGCGGCTCCAGACGGAGCGGTACACCATGGGACAGAGCACCTCCGTCCATGAAAATACCGCCCGGGCACTGCTTCGGTCCATCTGCTTTTCCCTGGACCAGCTCCATCAGGCCCAGCCGGAGCGGGACCTTCTGGCCCAGCCGCCGGAGGCACTGCTGCGGGAATCGACGGAGACGGTCCGCCGCCAGACCGCCCGGGCCAAGCTGCAGTACCGGCGGGCCTGCCGCTGCCTCTATCAGGAGGAGAGCCTTTCGCTGGCCTCCACCCTCCGGGACATCGGCGGGTTTTTCCGGGCCTACGACCCCCAATTCTTCGCGACGGAGGTGCCCTGCGACATCGACTACCAGCTGGCCCGCCCGGTGCCGGAGGACCTGCTGGGAGTGGCCTGGCTCCGGGCGTACCTGGACCGGCTGCTGACGGAGGACGCCATCCTCCGCCGCTTCCACCCCGACGCCGTCCGCCGGGTGCTGACCGCCGTCTCCCCGGACCACCGGGAGCTGCTGTTGAATCTGTACGAGCCTGTGGCTGCCGCCGCCCTTGGTGTGACCCTGGGGGAGGGGAACCTGTTCACCCTGGATATCACGGCGGAGGGCCAGGCCCGGCTGACCGGGCGGCTGGCCGCCCTGCCCCTGGCGGAGGACCGGAGGCGGCTGCTGTGCCGGGCGGGGGAGACCCTGGCCCGCCGCCTGGAGCTGAAGGGCGGGGAGACCCGCTGCCTGTTGACCTCCGCTGCGGACCTGGCGCCCCGGGTGGAGGCGGTGCTGGCCGCCGGCGGGGGGTGGCAGCCCATCTTCCCGGCCTTCACCTGAAAAAAGAGGTCCGGCATGACTGCGCCGGACCTCTTTGTAAACACGGATTTACTTGTCGATCTTTTCGAACTTCTCCGCCGGAGCCTTGCACAGCGGGCAGCGGAAGTCCGCCGGCAGGCCCTCACCTTCGTAGACGTAGCCGCAGACAGTGCAGCGGTAGCCGTTGACCTCCACGCTGCGGTAGACCGTGGCGGTGGGCGGGGTGGCCTTGCCCCGGCCGGCAAAATCCTTCAGGGTCAGCACCGCTCCGCCGGAGAGGACCTCTGCCTCGGCGGCCTGGCCCACAAAGAGGATGTAGCCGCCGATCTCCAGACGGTCCACCACCTTACAGGAGATCCGGGACACCATGTGCTCCGTCAGATAGGGGTTCCCGGCGCCGTCAGTCTTGCAGTCGTATTCGGCGAACTTGTCTACCACCCGGCCGGATTTGTAGCCGAACAGGTTCACCAGGCTGTCGGGGGCGTCCGACGCCAGCAGCGTCACGGAAAAGCTGCCCGCCGCCTGCACGGCCTTGCAGGTCTCATTGTCCTTGTTGACGGCAATGGTGAATTTGGGAGGATAGGAACTGGTCACCTGATGGAAGGAGTTGATGATACAGCCGTGGCGCTTCCCGTCCGCGGCGGCGGAGAGCAGACATAACGCGTAGTTCATGCTGGTGTAAGCTTTGGAATCCATATCTGACCATCCTTTCTGACGGCGGTACCACAAAGAGATACCGCTTTATTATGATTTTTTAGTATAGCAAATTTTTGCAGATTATTCTATGATAAATGCAACAATGAAACAAAAAACCACGGTCCCGAAGGACCGCGGCTTTTTCATTGCGCTTCTCAGAAGTGCTCGATGATGTCCACCAGCTCGGCGCCGATGCGCTTCTGGGCCTCCTTGGTGCCCGCGCCGATGTGGGGGGTGCAGGAGACGGCGGGATGCTGCGCCAGGGCCCAGTTGGGGTCCTTTTCGCTCATCCACACGTCCAGGCCGGCGGCCTTCACCTTGCCGGAATTCAGGGCGTCCAGCAGGGCGGCCTCGTCCACGTTGCTGCCCCGGGAGACGTTGACGATGACCACGCCGTCCTTCATCTTGGCCAGGCTTTCGGCGTCCACCAGGGGCTTGTCGCCGCCGGGGGCGCAGAGGATGATGATGTCGGACTGGGTCAGCAGCTCGTCCGTGGAGACGAAGTGCATGGTGTCGCACTCGCAGCCCTCGGGCTTGTTGCGGTGGACCACGGACAGAACGTTCATGCCCAGAGCCTGGCCCTTGGCGCCCACCATTTGGCCGATGCGGCCGTAGCCAATGACGCCCATGGTCTTGCCGGAGAGCTCAAAGCCCTTGGAGTAGGCCTTCTTCTCCCACTTGTTCTCCCGCATGGTGTGGCCGGCGATGGAGATATTCCGGGCACAGGAGAACAGCAGGGCGATGGCCAGCTCCGCCACGGCGTTGGAGGAGGCGCGGGGGGTGTTCCTCACGGTGATGCCGGCGGCCTCGGCGTACTTGACGGCAATGTTGTCCACGCCTACGCCGGCACGGATGATGAGCTTCAGGCGGCTGCCCTTGGCGGCGTCGATCTGAGGCTCCTTGATCTTGGTGGCGGAGCGGATGATAACCGCGTCGAAATCCCGCAGGGCCTCGCCCAGCTGGTCGGGCTCGTAGAACTGCTCCACGACCTCGTAACCGTCCTTGCGCAGCTGCTCCATGGCGCCGGCGTCCATGCCGTCAGTGACCAAAACTCTAAAAGACATAGTTGATTCCCCTTTTCATAAATTTTCCGGTTGTACGCACCCCAGGGGCGTACGCATGACAGCTGGAAAATTCCCGCGCCCATTGGGGGACAGGCGCTTGGCAAAAGCCAGGGAGTCAAAGTGAAAGGTTTCGTCCACCTTTTCCAAAGGTGGCGGGGTCCAGGGGCAGTGCTCCCTGATGGGTTTAGGCAAATCCCAGCCCCGCGTGCCTTAAAAATATCAGGCGTGCTCCGCCTCGTACTTCTTCAGGAACTCCACCAGCGCCTCCACGCCCTCCTTGGGCATGGCGTTGTAGATGGAAGCCCGCAGGCCGCCCACGCTCTTGTGGCCCTTCAGGTTGTCGAAGCCGGCGGCCTTGGTGGCGGCCACCACGTCGGCATCCTGCTCCTTGCTGGGGGTCACGAAGGGCACGTTCATCAGGGATCGGTCCTCCTTGCGGACGGCGCCGGTAAACAGCTTGCTCTCGTCCAGGAAGTTGTACAGGATGGCGGCCTTCTCCTCATTGCGCTTGGCCATAGCCTCCAGACCGCCGTTATCCAGCAGATACTTGAACACCTTGCCGCAGCAGTAGATAGCCCAGCAGTTGGGGGTGTTGTACATGGAGTCGTTGTCGGCGTGGGTCTTGTAGTTCATGTAGACGGGGGTCTTGGGGTCCAGGTCCTCCCGCAGCAGGTCCTCCCGGATGATGACCACGGCCATGCCGGCGGGGCCCACGTTCTTCTGCACGCCGGCCCAGATCAGGCCGTACTTGCTCACGTCGCAGGGGCGGGAGAGGAACATGGAGGACTGGTCGGAGACCAGGATCTTGCCCTTGGTATCGGGCAGGTTGAAGAAAGTGGTGCCGTTGATGGTCTCGTTCTCGCAGATGTAGACGTAGTCGGCGTTCTCGGGGATGTCCAGATCAGAGCAATCGGGGACATAGGAGAAATTCTCGTCCTTGGAAGAGGCGACGATCTTCACCTCGCCGTACTTCTTGGCCTCGGCGATGGCCTTCTTGCTCCAGGCGCCGGTCTCCACGTAGCAGGCCACGCCGTTTCTCATCAGGTTCATGGGCACCATGGCGAACTGGACGGTGCCGCCGCCCTGGACGAACAGGACCTTGTAGTTGTCGGGAACGCCCATCAGCTTCCGCAGGTCGGCCTCGGCCTCGTCCCGGATCTGCTGGAACACCTTGGAGCGGTGGCTCATTTCCATGACGCACATGCCGCTGCCCCGGTAGTTCAGCATCTCGGCGGCGATCTCTTCCAGGACCGGCTCCGGCATCATGGCCGGGCCCGCGGAGAAGTTATAAGTACGGCCGTATTTCATCTTCTTTTCCTCCATCACAATATAAAAATATGTGCCAAGCCGGTACCGGACACGGTATCCGGCCCGCTGGCTCGCTGGCTTGACTTCAGTATACGACAGCGGTTTGGAAGAATCAACCGGCTTAGAAAAGTTTTTCAGAGCGTCTAATTTTTTGTTAGGTTTTTGTGCAAAATAGCTAAATTAAGAAAACGATTACGTATGATGTGAACAAAATTTGTCCAAACAAGAGGCCGGTGATGAAAGCCGCCCATGACACTTTCTCTTGAAATCTTAACGGATTTTTTATATAATTATTACGTATGTGACCCACCGGGGCGGCGGCCCCGGAAACCAGAAAGAGTGAGGGATACGTATGAGACCGGACGGGACCCGGGTCAAGGGCCTGACACCCATCGTGCAGGCGCTGCCCTATATCATGCCCAAGCGCTACGATGCCCAGAACTGGGCCAGCGACTATGTGGACGAGGAAACCATGAAGGCTTACATCCGGCGCAAGCGCCGGGAGGGCCGCCATGTTACCCATATGAGCGTTCTGGTGGCCGCCTACTACAAGGCGGCCCTGGAGAATCCAAAGGTGAACTACTTCATCATGAACCGGAAGGTGTACAAGCGGAACCACTTCTGCTTCAGCTTCGTCATTTTGAAGACCCGGGCCGACGGCACTCCCGACGAGACCACCCTGAAGGTCTACCTGGAGCCGGAGGACGATGTGTTCACCATCAGTCAGAAGATCAAGGAGCACATCGAGCGCAACACGGAGACCACCCACAACAACAATACGGATAAGTTCGCCAACTTTGCCTTCTCGGTGCCCCTGCTGCCCCGGATGGTGTTTTGGCTGGCCTATCATCTGGACCTCCACGGCCTGCTGCCCAGGAAGGTCATCGAGCTGAGCCCCTTCCACACCAGCCTGTTCATCACGAACCTGGCCTCCATCAACACCCAGTACATCTTCCACCACTGCTATGAGTTCGGCACCACCAGCGTGTTCATCTGCATGGGCAAGCCGGAGCCGGACCCCCTGGCTCCCGCAGGCACCCACAAAAAGCGGATGCCCCTGGGCGTGGTGATGGACGAGCGCATCGCCACCGGCATCGAGTACTCCCGCTTCTTCGCCGCCTTCCGCCGCTACCTGAAGGACCCGGAGGTGTTGGAGCACCGGCTGGATGGCAGGGAGCCGGCTGCCGCCGCGGTGGCGGCGGAAGTCTGAACGGAGGCGAAGCGCAATGGAGAACGGACCCACCGGCCGGGCGCTGGCCTGGCTGGTCCACACCCGGCTGTATATCCAGGCGCTGGCCAAATGGCTGCTGCTGGCGGCGGTGACCGGCGTCTGCTGCGGCGTCATCGGCGCCCTGTTCCATATCGGCGTCCACCACGCCGCAACGCTGCGGGGAGAATTTCCCTGGCTGCTGTGGTGCCTGCCCCTGGCGGGCCTGGTCATCGTGGGCTTTTATAAGCTGACGAAGACCGAGGGCATGGGCACCAATAACATCCTGGACGTGGTCCGCCTGGGCAAGCCCCTTTCCATCTGGCTGCTGCCGGCCATCTTTCTGGGCACGGTGCTGACCCACCTGTGCGGCGGCTCCGCCGGCCGGGAGGGCGCCGCCCTCCAGATGGGCGGCACCATCGGATTCCACACCGGGCGGCTGTTCCGCCTGGACGACCGGGACATGCGCACCGCCACCATGGCGGGCATGGCCGCCTTCTTCACCGCCCTGTTCGGCACGCCTCTCACCGCCACGGTGTTCGCCATCGTGGTCATCAGCATCGGCGTCATGTACCACGCCGCCTTCATCCCCTGTCTGGCCGCCTCCCTGGTGGCCTACTGGGTCTCCCTGGCCATGGGGGTGGAGCCCACCCGCTTCACCGTGGAGATGATGGCGCCGGACGGCGTGATGATGCTGCGGGTGGCGGTGCTGGGGGTCCTGTGCGCCCTGGTGTCGGTGCTGTTCTGCGGCGTGATCCACCTGGCGGAGCACCAGCTGAAGCGGTATATCCCCAACGCCTGGCTCCGGGCGGCGCTGGGCGGCTTTGCCGTCGTGGCCCTGACGTACCTGGTGGGCAGCGGAGACTACAACGGCGCCGGCATGGAGGCCATCACCGCCGCCGTGGAGCGGGGCACCGCTCATCCGGCGGCCTTTGTGCTGAAGCTGCTGTTCACCGCCGTCACCCTGGGGGCCGGCTTCAAGGGCGGCGAGGTGGTGCCCTCCTTCTTCGTGGGAGCCACCTTCGGCTGCGTGATGGGCCCCCTGCTGGGCATCCCGGCGGGGCCGGCGGCGGCCCTGGGCCTGGCGGCGGTGTTCTGCGGCGCAACCAACTGCCCCATCGCCTCCATCTTCCTGTCCATCGAGCTGTTCGGGGACGGGGGACTGCTGTACTTCGCCATCGCCTGCGGCATCAGCTACATGCTCTCCGGGTACAGCGGCCTGTACTCCAGCCAGACCATCCTGTACTCCAAGCTGAAGGCCCAGTACATCAACGTCCACACCAACGCCCACCACGCCGGCCAGTCCACCCAGGTGCCGGAGAAGACGGGCGCCAAGGAATAAAAGCGGACCTCCTGTGAGACCCTAGGCAAAAGTGGTTTCACAGGAGGTTTTTGTATGCAGATCTTAGCGGAGAGCGGCAGCGTGGTACTGACCACGGTGCTGTCCATCGTGGCGCTGTTCCTGCTGACCAAGCTGATGGGTGCCAAGCAGGTGTCCCAGATGACCATGTTCGACTACGCGGTGGGCATCACCATCGGCTCCATCGCGGCGGAGCTGGCCACGGAGCTGGAGTCCCCCCACAAGCCCCTGACGGCCCTGGTGCTCTACGGCCTCATCTCCGTGGGCATCTCCCTGCTCACCAACAAGTCCCTGAAGGCACGGGCCCTCCTCACCGGAAAGCCCCTGGTGCTGCTGGAGGACGGCGTGATCTACCGGGAGAACCTGAAAAAGGCCCGGCTGGACCTCAGCGAGTTTTTGACCTACTGCCGCATGAGCGGCTGGTTCGACCTGAGCCAGGTCCAGACGGCGGTGCTGGAGCACAACGGCGTCATCAGCTTTCTGCCCAAAGAGGCAGACCGCCCCGCCACTCCGGCGGACCTGGGTCACCAGCCCAAACAGTCCCGGGTCCAGGTGCCCTTGGTCATGGATGGGAAGCTGATGACGGACAACATCCGCCGGGCGGGGAAGGAGGAGTCCTGGGTCCACCGGGGGCTGCTGCGGCAGGGCTATCAGGACGAGAGCGACGTCCTCCTGGCCCTGTGGGGCGGGGGAGAGCAGCTGACGGTGTTCCCCATGGCCCCTGAGAGAAAAGGCTGAACCGCCCCCGGTTCCGGCGCATAGGCTGGCGGGGGGTGATGCCATGCAGAACTGCGACTGTGACCCGCTGGCCCTGACCACAGCCGTCAACACCCTGGCGGTGGCCATCGCTGCCCAGCTGGACGACAGCGACCTGCCCCTGGCGGCGGCGGTCCTGACCCAGCTGGGGGACACCCTGGCCACCATCGCCGTCCAGCGGGAGCGGTGCGAGGGAGAAGTGAAATGAACAAGGCCCGTCCGCACCGGCGGACGGGCCTTGTTTTGTCATCATCATGCCGGGGCCCGGCGGATGGAGCAGCGGACCATCCGGTACGCCGCCAGGATGGGCGCCAGGCAGAACCAGGCGGCCCGGGGCCCCGCCGCCTGCCACAGCAGGCAGGAGACGGCCACCCCGGTGTGAAAGGAGAGCAGCGTCAGGCCGAAGAACCGGGCCTTGGGCCGGTAGGTGGGGTCGCGATTCAGGTATACCTCCGTCATGGCGCTGGTGAACTGGCGCAGGTTGTTGGTGGAGAAGATGGTGGCGCTGACGAAGCCGTGGGCCCCGGGAAAGCAGCACCACTGGAAGGCCATGGCGAAGAACAGAGGGTAGAGGCCCAGCACCGGCGGGGTGCTTGCGGGCAGGAGGCCCAGGATGAGGGCCGCCGCCCCGTCGATCCAAAGGCTGATCAGCCGCGGGTCCACGGTCAGGCGGTGGGGCAGCCAGGCGGCCAGGCCCACGGCCACCATGTACAGCACCATGCCGCCCACCCGCTGGCCGAACTCCGCCCAATCGCCGCCCAGCAGGCAGGTGACAATGGCGATCAGGTTGGAGGTCTGGGCACTGCCGAACAGGTTGGCGAAATGCAGCAGGGCGTAGACGCCCAGCCAGCCGCCGATGAATGCCATGATGAAATGGAGCCGTTCCGTTTGCTTCTCCATAAGGTCCCTCCGGTTTGACGCCCGCCGTCTTCAGACGGCGGGCGGTTTTGGCTTTTTTACATGTCCAGCAGCCGCCGGGCAACCTCCACGTTCTTCCGCTCCATGTCCTGGAGCCGCAGCACCGCGGCGGCCTGGGCCTCGGGATGACTGGCCTGGGCCACGGCCCGGTCGATCATCTCCCGCAGGTTCTCCTCCGTCAGAGCGTCCAGATCCGTGAACAGCTCCTGGCCGATGTACCGCAGGAAGGCGGACACCTTGGGGTCATACACCACCCCCGCCAGGGGGATGCCCTGGCCCGCGGCGAAGATGAGGGCGTGGAGCCGCATGGATACCACCGCCTCCATCCGGGAGAGGGCACCGATGATGGTGCCGCTGGTCCCGGCGTCGTCCAGGAAGTAGTGGGGGGCCGTCAGCCCCCGGGCCGCCAGCTGGTTGGCGATGGGGTCCTGGTGCTTCTCCACCGCCGTGAACACGGCCGTCAGGCCGTAGGTGTCGTAGGCGTACTGGGCGGCGGCGGCGAACAGGGGGGCCTTTTCCTCAAAGCCCCGCCACTTCCGCAGGGCAAAGCACAGGTACTTCCCGTGGGGCGGGATGCCCGCACGGAGCAGCACGCTGTCCGTCTCGTCCTCGCCGGCCCGGCGCAGGGTCAGGGCCGGGTCCGCCGTCAGCAGGATCTCCGGCTTTGTCACGCCCATGGCCCGCAGCTCCTCCAGGGAGTCCGGCTCCCGGAGGGTGATGACGTCCACGTTGGCGTTCAGCACCCGGGCCGCCAGCTTCCGGTGGCTCTCCCGGGTGACGGGGCCGATGCCGCAGCCGTACATCTGGACCTTGCAGCCCCGGCGCTTGGCGGTCTGGATATTGTGGAGGTAGAACCACAAAGACCGCCGGGAGGTCACGTCTTGGATGAGGCTGCCGCCGCCGTTGATATAGAGCTTGGCATGGCCCATGGCCCGGCGCCAGGCCAGGATGTTGGACCGATGGACCGCCCGGACCCGGTAGCTGAGCCGGGTGCTCCTGGGGTCCTTGGAGAGGACCGTCACCGGCATATCCGGGTCGATGGACCGCATCTCCTGCAAAATGGCCTCCAGGATGGCGTCGTCCCCGGCGTTGCCCCGGCCGTAGGCGCCGCAGATCACCACGCCGTCCCGGTCCCGCTTGGGGCGGCTGTGGCGGCGGAGGATCTCCTCATAGATATGCAGCTGGGTGTCCACCGTCTTCTGGATGGAGAACTGGGTGGAGGCCTTCTCATACAGCTTCTCGCCCAAAGAATGGCGCAGCTGGTCGTCGTTGCCCATGACCGCCAGGTGCTCCCCCAGAGCCTCCCAGTCGCCGGGGGAGAACAGGTAGCCGTTTACGTCCTGGTCAATGAGGTAGGGGATGCCGCCCACGGCTGTGCTGACTGTGGCCAGGTGGAACCGGGCGCCCTCCGTCAGGGCGTAGGGGAAGGTCTCGGACAGAGAGGTGAGGGCGTTGATGTCCAGGGCGGAATAGAACCGGTCCATGCCGCCGCTGATCCACCCGGCGAAGGTCACCTGACGCTCCACCCCCAGCTCTTTCGCAAGGGCGGTGAGCTTGTCCTTCTCCTCGCCGTCGCCGGCGATGACCAGCCGCAGCCGGCGGCACTTCTGATAGCCCGCGGCGAAGCCCCGGATGAGGGTGGACATGTCCTTGACGGGGTTCAGCCGGGCGGCGATGCCCACCACCACGGATGTTTCGTCCACATCCGCCCCCAGGCCCCGCAGGTAACTGAGCCGGTCTCCCTGGGGCGGGGCGGGAGTGAAGTCCAGTCCATTGTAAATGGCGTAGAAGGTGTCCGGCGGAAAACCCCGGTCGATGAGCAGGTCCACCATGGCGTCGGACACGCCGATGCGGTAGTCCAGCTGCCGCAATGCCCAGGCGTTGATGTTGCCGAAGGTCAGGCGGCTGAGGGGACGGCCCATGTAGTCCAGCTTATAGTCGCTGTGGACGGTGGTGACCACCGGCAGCCCGGTGGGCCGGCGCAGCAGGGCGCCCACCATGTTGGCCCGGGAGCCGTGGCAGTGGATGACCTGATAGCCCCCCTGGCGGATGTAGTCCGCCAGCTCCCGCCGCAGCCGGGGGATGTTGTTGCCCCCCATAATGACCGTGGGGATGCCCAGAGCCCGGGCCTCCTCGGCGAAGGGGCCGTCCCGGAAGCACACCAGCTGGGCGGTGATGGTCTTGTTCAGATTTTGCAGCAGGCTCAGCACGTGGGTCTTGGCCCCGCCGGAGTCGCCGCCGCTGATGAGATGGATGACTTTCATGAAAGGACCTTTCTTTCTTGAAAATAGACTTGAGAAATGATGAAAAATATTATACAATGTTTCCTGAACGTTGTCCATAAAAAAACCGGGCACCCGCCCGTTTACGGAGGAAATCATGGAACAAAAAGCGAAACGCGTTGGAAAGTTCAACATCATCGACATCATCGCCGTGCTGCTGATCCTGGCGGTGGTGGTGTTTGCCGGGTACAAGCTGATGAACCGGGGCGGCGGCAGCGCCGGTGAGGTGGAAAAGGTGAAGGTCACCTACGTGGTCCGGGTGGAGAACGTGGCCAAAGAGCTGTACGACACCTGTCAGGCCCACCTGCCCTCCCCGCTGATGGCCTCCGGCTCCCTGGTGGGCGGCGAGATCGTGTCCGTGGAGAAGACCCCCTTCTACGTGCTGGGCCCCGACGGGCAGTGGGTGGAGGACCCGGACCATGTAAACCTCTACCTCACCGCCACCACGGAGGTGGCCGGCGGCGCCGTCATGACCACCAAGGTGGGCGACCAGGAGGTCCGCATCGGCAAGAAGGACTATATTCTCAAGAGTGAGTACGTGGAGTTCCAGGGCGGCACCGTGGTGGACGTCCAGTGGGGCGAGTAAACCAAACAGAAAAAACAGGCTGTGCAGCTGCACAGCCTGTTTCTGCCTTTCGAGAAACTCGAAAACTTAGCGCGACGGGAAGGAAGATAGTTACGAAAGAAACCCAGGAAGGGTGTCTTTCGTTTTGAAACAGGCTGTGCATCGCACAGCCTGTTTTTTTGCTTACAGGGAGTTCTTGCCCCGGGCCATGTACCTGCCTTGGGGCGCCTCGTGGAGGACCTTGCCGTCCTCCACGGCCAGGTGTCCCCGGAGCCACACCTGCCGGATGGAGCCGGCGGTGACGAAGCCCTCATAGGGGTTGTAGTCCACATTGGCCACGCAGTCCTCCGCCCGGATGACATGGCTGGCCTTGGGGTCGTAGACCACGATGTCGGCGTCGCTGCCCCGGCGGAGGAGGCCCTTCCGGGGATAGAGGCCGTAGAGCCGGGCCGGGTTCTCGCAAAGGCAGCGGCACATCTGGGCGGCGGTGATACGCCGTTTGGCAACGCCGTAGGAGTAAATGAGCTCACCCCGGGTCTCCACGCCAGGGAGGCCGCCGGGGATCTTGGTGAAGTCCTCCCGGCCCATGTCCTTCTGAGCCAGGGTGAAGGAGCAGTGGTCCGTGGAGACGGTCTGGATGTCGCCCCGGCGCAGGGCCTTCCAAAGATGGTCCTGCTCCGCCTTCTCCCGGATGGGAGGCGCGCAGACGTACCGGGCGGCGGAGGAGTAGTCCTCGTTGAAGTATACGCTCTCGTCCAGCAGCAGATACTGGGGGCAGGTCTCCACATAGACAATCTGGCCCCGCTTCCGGGCGTGCTCCACCTCTTTCAGGGCCTCGTGGTTGGTCAGATGCACGATGACGATGGGGCATTCCGCCGCCTGGGCGATGCGCAGCAGCCGGCTGACGGCCTCCGCCTCCAGGTAGGGCGGGCGGGTGACGGGATGGGAGGAGGGACCCAGCTTGCCGCCGTTCTTCCGCTCGGCGATCATGCCGTCGATGACCCCGGCGTTCTCGCAGTGGACGCCGCAGATGCCGCCCAGCCGCCGCAGCTCCTTCAAAGCCCAGTACATGTCCCGGTCACCGATCATCATGGCGGGGTAGGTCATGTACATTTTAAAGGAGGACACGCCCTGGGCGAACATGTCCGGCAGCTCCGAGCGGATGGACTCGTTCCAGTCGTCGATGGTCATGTGGAAGCCGTAGTCGCAGAAGGTCCTGCCGTCGGCCTTTTGGTGCCACAGCTCCAGACCGTGGTGCAGGGTCTCCCCCTTGTTGGGGCAGGCGAAGTCGATGACCGTGGTAGTGCCGCCCTTCAAAGCGGCCCGGCTGCCGGTCCAGAAGTCGTCCGCCGTGGTGGTGCCCGCCACATCCAGGTCAAAGTGGGTGTGGGCGTCGATGAAGCCGGGGAACAGGAAGCACCCGGTCACGTCCACCACCTGGGTGTCGCCGTCCGCTTCCAGCTTCCGGCCAATGCGGGCGATCTTCTCGCCGTCCATGAGCACGTCGGCCCGCTTCATCCCCTCGCCGGAGACCACGGTGCCGCCCTTGAGCAGTTTTTTCATCCTGCACCCTCCATTTCCGCGGCCTGCGGCCGCCTGTTTTTCATATCGTATGCAGTATATCATGCCCGTTTTCGGATTTCCAGTGGGCAGCAGAGGAGGATTTGAAAAATTTACGCCAGGAGCAGGAAAAAATTATGAATTAGGACTGCCCATTTGGTAAAGATGTGCTATACTGATGGTACATAGGCAGCCGCCTGCCTGAAATTTGAAGGAGGTAAAAGAATGAAGACGAAGAAACTGTTGTCTCTGCTGCTGGCTCTGGTCATGATGTTCTCCCTGACCGTCACCGCCACCGCCGCGGAGACCGACGAGGACGACCTGAACGGCGCCATCGTGATCCTGCATACCAATGACGTCCACGGCGCCATCTCCGAGTATGCCAAGGTGGCCGCTCTGAAGGAGACCTATGAGAAAATGGGCGCCTACGTCCTGCTGATGGACGCTGGCGACTTCAGCCAGGGTGACCCCGTTGTCAGCATTTCCGAGGGCGCTACCGCTGTGGAACTGATGAACCTGGCCGGCTACGACGTGGCCACCACCGGCAACCATGAGTTCGACTACGGCTACGCCAATCTGGCAAAGCTGGCCGGTGAGGCCAAGTTCCCCATCACCGCCGCCAATGTGCTCTACAAGGGCAAGACCGCCTTTGAGGAGAACGTGACCTTCACCAGCCCCACCGGCGTGAAGATCGGCGTCTTCGGTCTGGCTACCCCTGAGACCGCCACCAAGGCCAATCCCGCCAAGATCAAGGACGTGAAGATCCTGGCCGGCCAGTCCATGTTCGACTGCGCCCAGGCGCAGGTGGACGCCCTGAAGGCCGACGGCTGTGACGTCATCATCTGCCTGGGCCACCTGGGCATCGACGCGGAATCCACCGGCAACCGCTCCATCGACCTGCTGGAGAAGGTGGAGGGCATCGACATTTTCATCGACGGCCACTCCCACTCTGACCTGAATGCCATCATGGCGGCTACCAACGACACCGGCATGGTGGGCGACACCCTGCTGACCTCCACCGGCACCAAGCTGGCCAACGTGGGCGTGGTGGTCATCGCCGCCGACGGCGCCGTCACCATGCAGTTCGCCACCGACGACCTGATCGTCACCCCTGACAAGACCGTTTCCGACCGCGCCGCCGCCATCCAGAAGGAGATCAACGACGATTACGGTACCGTGTTCGCCAAGACCGAGGTGGACCTGAACGGCGTGAAGGGTGAGGTCCGCACCGGCGAGACCAACCTGGGCGACCTGATCACCGACGCCCTGGTCTGGGGCGCCAAGGACGCCGGCATCAAGGTGGACGCGGCTGTCACCAACGGCGGCGGTATCCGCGCCTCCATCGCCAAGGGCGACATCACCAAGAAGGACATCAACACCGTCCTGCCCTTCGGCAATACTTTGAGCATCGTGAAGCTCACCGGCGCGGAGCTGCTGGAAGCCCTGGAGGCCTCCACCTACTGCACGCCTGAGAGCATCGGCGGCTTCCCCCATGTCTCCGGCATCGTGTTCACCGTGGATACCACCAAGGCCTTTGACGCCGGTGACCTGTATCCCGGTTCCACCTATCACGCTCCCAAGAGCATCAACCGTGTGACGATCCAGTCCGTGGGCGGCAAGGCCTTCAATCCCAAGACCACCTACACCATCGCCACCAATGACTTCATGGCCGCCGGCGGCGACACCTATTATGCCTTCAAGGCTGCTTCTGTCAACTACGACCTGGGTATCCCCATGGATGAAGTGGTGATGGACTACATCAAGGAGTATCTGGACGGCAAGGTCACCTATGAGAACTATGCATATCCCGAGGGCCGCATTACCATCATTAAGGGCCTGCCCTTCACCGATGTGGCTGTGGACGCTCCTTACTATGACGCCGTGAAGTACGTCTACGAGAACGACATCTTCAAGGGCTTCACCGAGACCACCTTCGGCCCCGACAGCACCATGACCCGGGGTCAGATGGTCACCGTTCTGTGGCGGATGAACGGCTCTCCCGAGCCCAAGGCCGACTGCCCCTTCGGTGACGTGGCCGCCAATTCTCCCTTCCGCAAGGCCATCGCCTGGGCTGCTGAGAACGGCCTGACCAACGGCTACACCCCCACCACCTTCGTGCCGGGCCAGGCCATCTCCCGTCAGCAGTTCCTGACCATCCTGTACCGCTACGCCCAGTTCAAGGGCTATGACGTCTCCGTGGGCGAGAACACCAACATCCTCTCCTATGAGGACGCGGCCCAGGTGAGCGAGGTCTTCATCCCCGCTATGCAGTGGGCCTGCGGTTCCGGCGTGCTGGTGGCTGAAAAGACCCTGACCCCCACCGCCCCCGCCCTGCGCTATCAGGTGGCGGAGTTCCTGGCGAACTTCTGCCAGAAGGTAGTCCCTGCTGAGACCGCCAAGGCTGCCTGAGCCTTCGTCAAAACCCGGAACGGAACCTATATGAGAAAAGGAGACTCGGAGCATTGCTCCGAGTCTCCTTTCAGCTTGTCGAAAAACGTCTGCTTAAAGCAACTGGGTTGCATTTTGCAGGGGGAGTACGAGGGGGCGGGAGCCCCTTCGTGTGGAATCAAATGCCTGCAAAAAGCCTGCGCCAGCAGGCGTTTGCGCCGCGCAGCGGCAGATTTTCGGGCAGCAGAGCGGCCAGAAAATCGAGGTATTGTGAAGGCGTCGAAAAAGTCCGTCGGACTTTTTCGACAGCCTGAGGAGACTCGGAGCATTGCTCCGAGTCTCCTTTTTTATGAGATTTACATGCCTTGACTTTTCTCCCAGGCGGCGATGACGGCGTCCATGACGGCGCCCCGGAAGCCCGCCTCCTCCAGAGCCCGGATGCCCTGGATGGTGGCGCCGCCGGGGGAGCAGACGGCGTCCTTCAGCTGACCGGGATGCTTGCCGGTCTCCAGCATCAGCTTCGCCGTTCCCAGCATCATCTGGGCGGCGCTCTCCAGCGCCAGGGCCCGGGGCAGGCCGCAGGCCACGCCGCCGTCGGCCAGGGCCTCGATGAACAGGTCCGCGAAGGCGGGACCGCAGCCCGCCACGGCGCTGCCGGCGTCCATCAGTTTGTCCGCCAGGGGGGCCAGCCGGCCGGCGCCGGCCAGGGACTCCAGGAAGACCTTCTCCTCCGTCTTGGTGACATTCTCGCTGCAGTCATAGAACACCATGCCCTCGCCGATGGCGGCAGGGGTGTTGGGCATGATGCGGATGACGGGGTAATCCTTACCGGCCAGTTCCCGGATGCGGGGGATGGTCAGGCCCGCCGCCATGGACACCAGGATGAAGCGGCTCTCCCGCTTTTCCAGGATGGGGCAGATCTCCGCCATGACCTCCGCCATGTACTGGGGCTTCACCCCCAGGAAGATGAGGTTCGCGCTCTGGGCAATGGCCTCGTTGTCCGCCACCCGGCAGTCCAGCTCCTCCGCCAGGGCCTTTGCCTTCTCCACCGTCCGGTTGGCCAGGAACACCTGGTCGCTGGGCACGCTTTTGCAGGCCGCCCGGGCCAGGGCTCCGCCCATGTTGCCGGTGCCGATAAAACCTAAAGTTGCCATAAAGAATCACCTTTCTTTTATTGAATTCATCCGCATTGCAGGATCAGCCACACCCGGTCGAACCGCCGGGCCGCCAGATCTTCTTTTCGGATGTAAAAATAGATACGTCCGCAGTCGCCGAACATCAACTCAAAGCCGTCGCCCTCCACGGTGTCCAGCTGAAACAGCAGCCGCCAGTCCTCTGTGGAGGTCCGCCGGGCCTCCTCCAAAGCGTCCTGGGGGATGGGCCTGGTGCCGCCCATGCAGACGCCCCGGCTCACCAGTTCGCACTCTACGGTCATGTTATCCTGGATGGTGTCCGGCCAGCCCAGCAGGCAGGAGCGGTTCCCGTCCTCCAGGGTGTCCGCGTCGGTGCCCAGGGCCTGGTAATAGGCGTCGGAGCTGTCCCAGTTTCCGATGGGAGCGAGGAAGTCCTCCATGCCGGGCAGGGAGGACTCCGCCGCCATGGCGATGCCCAGGGAGGGGAGACGGTATCCCACCTCCAGGGACTCCGGCACCTCCGCCGGATGAAGGGCGGCGGTGTCCGGGAACCAGAACACCCGGGCGCAGCCCGCGTCCGCCGGGTCGAAGCCCCACCGCTGGGACCCCAGCTCGTAGAAGAAGGACAGCACGCCGGCGTGGGGCAGCAGGCTGTCTTTGTCGTGAGATGCCAGCGCCCCGCAGTCGAACTGGGCCAGGAAGGCCAGGGGACGTTTTTTCACCTCGTCGTCATCAAAGGTGGCCGTCTCAAAGACCGGCCAGACGAAGTCCGCCGGCACATCCGGCACGCCGCCGAACCGGCTGGCGCCGGTTTGGCTGTCCGCCGGGCCGCCGATGGTCAGCCGGACGCTGTTTCTCTCCATGGCCCGGATGGCCTGGATCAAGTCCGCCACGTCACGTCTCCTGTTCCGGCTTGGCGGCGGCCTTTTCCGCCGTCTTCTCCGCCTTTGCCGCCGCCTTGGCGGCCTTGTCCTGCCGCAGCTTCCGGCGGCTGAGGGCCGCCACCGCCAGGCAGAACAGCGCGATCAGGACGTAGATGCCGCAGGGAGCGTAGACCTGCAGCAGGTCCTGTCCGGCGTCCGGGTTGCCGCTGGAGCGCCGCATCAGGATGAAGAACACCATGGACACGATGGAGGCCACCGCCGACAGCAGCGCCAGCAGCAGCTTGATGTGCCCGGGCTTCCGGGTCAGGGTCAGAAGGAGCAGCAGTACCGTGATGACGCTGAGGGCGATCGTTTCGAATACCATTTCCATATCCTCCCTTTTTTGCGGCTCAGCGCACCTGGCCCTCGCCGTAGATGACGTATTTGCAGCTGGTCAGCTCCTCCAGGCCCATGGGGCCCCGGGCGTGCATCTTCTGGGTGGAGATGCCGATCTCCGCCCCCAGGCCGAACTCGCCGCCGTCGGTGAACCGGGTGGAGGCGTTGACGTACACCGCCGCCGCGTCCACCGCGTCCAGGAAGTGCTGGGCCTTGAAGTAGTTCTTGGTGATGATGCTCTCGGAGTGGCCGGTGCCGTGCTGGTTGATGAAGCCGATGGCCTCCTCCATGCCGCTCACGGTGCGGATGGCCAGGATGTAGTCGTCGTACTCCGCGTCCCAGTCGGCCTCCGACGCCGGCAGGGCCCGGGTGCCCAGAATGTTCAGGGCCGCCTCGTCCGCCCGCAGCTCCACGCCCTTCTCGTCCAGCAGGGGCAGGGCCTTTTTCCAGAAGTCCTTGGCGATGTCCTTTTGTACCAGCACACACTCCACGGCGTTGCACACCGAGGGGCGGGAGCACTTGGCGTTGTAAAGAATGCTGGCGGCCATGTCCAGATCCGCTTCGTCGTCCACGTAGATATGGCACACGCCCTCGCCGGTACGGATGACGGGCACGCTGGCCTCCTTGGCCACCGCCCGGATGAGGCCCGCACCGCCCCGGGGGATCAGCACATCCACGTACCCGTCCAGGTGCATCAGCTGGTTGGCCGTTTCGTGGCTGGTGTCCTGGACCAGGGAGATGCAGTCCTCCGGCAGGCCCACGGAGGCCAGCGCCTCCCGCATCAGCTTCGTCACGGTGCGGTTGGACCGGATGGCCTCCTTGCCGCCCCGCAAAATGCACACGTTGCCGCTTTTCAGACACAGTGCCGCCGCGTCCACGGTGACGTTGGGGCGGGCCTCGAAGATGATGGCGATGACCCCCAGAGGAACCCTTCTTTTGCCGATGATGAGGCCGTTGGGCCGGGTTTCCATCTTTGTCACCTGTCCGATGGGATCGGGCAGGGCGGCAACCTGCCGTACCCCCTCCACAATGCCGGTAATCCGGTCCCGGCTCAGGGTCAGCCGGTCCAGCATGGCGGGCCGCATCCCCGCCTCCTTGGCCGCAGCCACATCGGCGGCGTTGGCGGACAGCCACTCCTCCTGACGCTCTGTCAGAATGTCGGCGATGGCGGTCAGAGCGGCGTTTTTCTTTGCCGTCCCGGCGGTGGCCAAAACGTAGGTGGCGGCCTTCGCCGCCGCGCCTTGCTGCTGCAATACTGTCATATCCGTATCCTCCTTATCTGGAAGCGATGAACCGTGTGCCAATGTCCTGTCCCTCCACGATGCCGTAGAGGTCCTCCACCCTGGCGCCGTTGGTGATGACCATGTCGCATCCGGCGTTCATGGCGATGCGGGCGGCGGAGAGCTTGGTGGCCATGCCGCCGGTGCCCCGCCAGCTGCCGGCGCCGCCGGCCATCTCCAGGATCTCCGGCGTCAGCTCCGTGACACGGTGGAGCAGCCGGGCGCCAGGATAGCGCTTGGGGTCGGCGTTGTACAGCCCGTCGATGTCGCTGAGCAGCACCAGCAGGTCCGCCCGGCACAGCTCCGCCACGATGGCGGAGAGGGTGTCGTTGTCGCCCAGCACCTTGTGGCGGCCGGTTTCGATCTCGGCGGAGGAGACGGAGTCGTTCTCGTTCACCACCGGGATGACCCCCATCTCCAGCAGGGCGGAAAAGGTATTGGACAGGTGCTCCGCCCGCTCCGGGTCCTCCACGTCGTCGCCGGTCAGCAGGATCTGGGCCATGGTGCGGTTGTACTCGGAGAAGAGCTTGTCGTAAATATGCATCATGCGGCACTGGCCCACGGCGGCGGCCGCCTGCTTCATCCGCAGCTCCTTTGGCCGCTCCGGCAGTCCCAGCTTGGCGGTGCCCACGGCGATGGCGCCGGAGGTCACCAGGATGACCTCGTGGCCCATGCCGCTGAGGTCCGCCAGGGTCCGGACCAGGTGCTCCATGCTTCGCAGGTCCACCGCCCCGGAGTCATGGGTGAGGGTGGAGGTGCCCACCTTCACCACGATGCGCTGTTTTGTCTGTTCCATGGTTCCAGCCCTCCCGGAAAAATGATAAAACAGTATACCATATCCATGAAAAAAAAGGAACCCCGCCCACCGTGTAGATTTCACAAAAATGCGGATAATACCGGGGAAAAGGAGGGTTATCATGACTGAAACCACAAGACCCACGGAGCCCGACAAAGAGAAGGGCTCCGATGATCGCGAGACCGCCCAGTCCATCCTGGACTTCGGATCCGCCATGACGAGAACGCCCCACGGCAATGTCTACTGCCTGACCATCATTGGCCAGATCGAGGGCCACTCCGCCGCCCCTTCCGGCGCCAAGACCACGAAATACGAGCACGTGCTGCCGCTGCTGGCCAAGCTGGAGGAGAGTGAGGAGGTGGACGGCGTGCTGTTCCTGCTGAACACCGTGGGCGGCGATGTGGAGGCGGGCCTTGCCATCGCGGAGCTGATCGCCGGCATGACAAAGCCCACCGTCTCCATCGTCCTGGGGGGCAGCCACTCCATCGGCGTACCTCTGGCGGTGGCGGCGAAGCGGAGCTTCGCCGTGCCCTCCGCCGCCATGACCATCCACCCGGTCCGTATGAGCGGCACCGTCATCGCCGCGCCCCAGACGTACAGCTACTTCCAGCGGCTCCAGGACCGCATCGTGGCCTTCGTGTCCGGCCACAGCCGGATCGGCGCCCGGGACTTCGAGGCCCTCATGCTGAAAAAGGACGACATGGCCGCTGACGTGGGCAGCGTCCTCTACGGCGAGGAGGCGGTCCAAAAAGGCATCATCGACCATGTGGGCGGCCTGGCCGACGGCCTTGCCTGCCTGTACCGGCAGATCGACCAGAGAAAGGGGAACCCGGCGGCACAGTGATGTGCTGCCGGAAAATTTTTACGTCAAAAAGTAAAATATACTTGACAAATTGACTGTTTGGCATTACACTGGCCTCACAACAACGAGAGAGCAAAACAGGAGGAACGACATATGGAACATTCTATGGGATATAACTTCGGCATGCTGGCAGGGGTGCTGGTAGGGGCGCTGGTAGGCATTGGCATCGTGGTACTGCTGTTCAAGCTGAAAGTGATGGACCTGACCTTTGACGAGCGCCAGCAGCTGGCCCGGGGCCAGGCATACAAATACGGCTTCTGGACCCTGCTGGGCTGCCTGCTGCTGTACGGCTTTTCCGATGCGGCGTTGGGCCGGTGGTGCGATGTCCTCACCGGCGTCATGCTGTGTGTTGCTGTAGCACTGGTGGTGTTCGCCTCTATCTGCATCGTGAAGGACGCCTACCTGAGTTTGAAGGAGAAGCCCCGGACAATCATGACGCTGCTGACCGTTGTTGCGGCGCTGAACCTGGTCATCGGTGGGATGAACCTGAAATGCGGCCAGGTGGTGAAGGACGGCGTCCTGACCTACGGCGCGGTGAACCTGATTTGCGGCGCCATGGTGCTGGTGCTCCTGGTGATCTACGTGGTGAATTACCTGATGGCGAAGCGGGAGGAAGCGGAATGAAGAACCTGCGCCTGAAATCCGCCCGGGCGGCGCTGGACATGAGTCAGCAGCAGCTGGCGGATGCGGTAGGCGTCTCCCGCCAGACCATCAACGCCATCGAAAAGGGGGACTACAACCCTACCATCAAGCTGTGCCTCGCCATCTGCAAGACGCTGCACAAGACCCTGGACGATTTGTTTTGGGAATGAGAAAAAGCCTGACCCCTGGGGCCAGGCTTTTTCTCATGTTTCGATGCCCGCCCGGCGGAGCAGCCATTGCCCGCCGCCGCGGGTCATCTCCAGGGTCAGGCGGTCGTACCCCTCCTCGGTGCTCAGCCGCAGCCGGACGGACACCAGGGCTTCGCCCGGGTCCTGGCTGTCATCCACGGAGAAGTCCAGCCCGGCGACGGCGGCCTCCGCCGACACATCCCGGCCGTAGCCGCTGACGCTGGCGCCCTCCGCCAGCAGGGCTTCTGCCGCCTCTGTCCACTGGTCGGAGAGGATGGCGGGGACCAGGGTCCCGGCGGCCTGCCGCAGGGCGGTCATCCACTCCGGCTGGGCCACGTCCGGCGCCAGGGGCTCAAAGGTGGCCGCTATGTCGGAGAACCGGACGCCGTGACCCTCCTCCGCCTCCAGGAAGAACCGGGCGGTGAGGATGTAGGTCCCCCCCTGGCGGTCATCCACACACCAGACCAGGGCCTGCTTGGCATCCCAGGCGGTGCCGTCGCCGCACCGGAAGGAGTACCTGCCGGTGTCCAGGTCCGCGCAGATGCCGCCGTTCTCACTGTATTCCGCCGCCATGGCCTGGCTGCGCTGTTCGATGGCCTCGGAAGGGGAGCGCCCCTTCCGGTGCTCCACCGTCATCTCGCAGGCCGGCAGGTCCTCCGGCGGGGGATTGATGGGCCGGATGGTGTATACTCCGTTCTCCCAGGCGCCCTGGTACATCTCCTGGTTGAAATAGAGGATGAACTCCCGCTCCAACCTCTGGGGCGCCGCGTCGGAGCGCACTGACAGCAGGTGCAGTGTCCCGCCCTCCTGGCCGGAAAGCCGCAGCGGTGTGGTCCGAACCTCCTCCGGCGGGCCCTGAATGTCCGGCTCCGGCCCGGTGACAGGGGCGTCCGCCGGCCTCAGCGCCAGGGCCATCGCGGCGCAGGCCGCCAGGGCTCCCGCCGCGATGTACCAGTTCCGCCGGCTCTTGCGGCGGCGTTCGCTCCGCTCCAGCAGCGCCGGTTCGGCGGCGCCGATGGCCTTGAATAGCCGCTCCTGCTTCATACGGTGATGTCCTCCTTTTCCAGAAACCGCCGCAGCTTTTCCCGGCTGCGGTACAGGCTGCTTTTCACGGTGCTGGCCTTCAGCCCGTACCGGGCACCGATGTCCGCCACCGGCTCCACGTACCAGTACCGGCGGAGAAAAATGTCACAGTCCCGGGGCGGCAGGCTGTGGAGAAAGCGGTCCACCGCCCGCTCCAGCTCCCGGTCCTCCGCCGCCTGGGCGGCGCTGGGAGCCGCGGGGACGCAGTCGCCCAGCTCCTCCAGCGCCAGGGCCAGCTGGCCGCCGCCCCGCTTCTCCGCCTGCCGGGCCTGATAGCGGTTGAAAGCCAGGCTCCGGGTGATCTTCCCCAGAAAGGGCGCCAGCCGCTCCGGCCGGTGGACGGGCATGGCGTTCCAGGCCCCCAGCCAGGTGTCGTTGACGCACTCCTCGGCGTCCATGGCGTCGGACAGCAGGCGGAAGGCGA
Organism: uncultured Clostridia bacterium; assembly: GCA_945873695.1. Lineage (GTDB taxonomy): Bacteria > Bacillota > Clostridia > Oscillospirales > Oscillospiraceae > Oscillibacter. Next base: position 23,217 of record CAMCDX010000009.1, read on the forward strand.
TGGCGTAGCAGTAGTTTCCGTATTTGTCCCGGACCTGGGTGATGGCGTCGCCGCTGCGCTGCCAGAACAGGTCCACGATGCGGTGGTCTTCCATAGGGCGGTCTCCTTTCTTTGCGGGGCCTTTCATCTATCCAGTCAGGAAAAACCGAAAAAGGTTTTACCCATTTTACCATAAAACATGAAAAAAAATGAGACGGGCGGGAGACTCTTTCCCGATTCCGCATACTTTGCGGATTTTGCCTTGAAATACGGGCGCTTCTCTGCTATATTATTCTAGTTATAGTATGTTGATTTCACAGAGGTGAGCGTGTGTATTTAAAAGCATTGGAGATCCAGGGTTTCAAGTCCTTCCCGGATAAGACGGTCCTGAACTTCGGAGAGGACATCACCGCTATCGTGGGCCCCAACGGCTCCGGCAAGTCCAACATCTCCGACGCCATCCGCTGGGTCATGGGCGAGCAGAGCGCCAAGGGCCTCCGGGGCGCCAAGATGGAGGACGTCATCTTCGGCGGCACTGAGAAGCGGGGGCAGGTGGGCTTCGCCCAGGTGACGCTGGTCATCGACAACACGGAGCACATCTTCCCCACCATGGAGGAGAGCGAGGTCTCCGTCACCCGCCGCTACTACCGCAGCGGCGAAAGCGAATATTACATCAACCGCCAGTCCGTCCGCCTCAAGGACCTGACGGAGCTGTTCATGGACACCGGCATGGGCCGTGAGGGCTACTCCATCATCGGCCAGGGCAAGATCGATGAGATCCTCTCCGCCAAGAGCGGCGAGCGCCGGGAGATCTTCGAGGAGGCCGCCGGCATCTCCAAGTTCCGCCACCGGAAGGAGGAGGCGGAGCGGAAGCTGGAGCGGACGGAGGAGAACCTGGTCCGCGTCAACGACAAGATCGCCGAGCTGGAGCTCCAGGTGGAGCCCCTGCGGGACCAGGCGGAGCGGGCAAAGAAGTACCTGGTCCTCCGGGACGAACTGCGGCTTTTGGAGGTCTCCGTGTGGCTGGAGAATCTGGACGCCCTGAAGGCCGGCGCCCGGAAGCTGGAGGCGGACTTCCATACCGCCGAGGCTGCCCGGGACGAGGCCCGTGCCGCCCTGGACGCCCTCTACGCCGAAAACGAGGAGATCGGTGAGCGGATGCGGCAGAAGGACATGGAGGCTGAGCAGGTCCGCCGCCAGGCCGCCGAGCTGGACGGCCGGATCAAGGAGCGGGAGTCCGCCGTGGCGGTGCTGGAGAGCACCATCTCCCACAACGAGGAGAATATCCGACGTGCCCAGTCGGAGCTGGCGGAGACGGACAGCCGCAACCGGGGCCTGGAGCAGCAGGCGGCGGACCAGGAGGCCCGCGTCGCCGAGATCGATAGGGAGATCAAGGAACTGAACGCCCAGCTGGATGCCCTGCTGGAGCAGGCCCGGGCCGCCTCGGAGCAGGCCGGCGGGGCCCAGTCCCAGGCGGAGGCCCTCCGGGGAAAAGAGGCCATGGCCGCCGCCACGGCTGCCGACGCCAGAGCGGAAGCCGCCGCCATCGCGGCGGAGAACGGCCAGATCAAAGAGCGGAAGGAAGCCGTGGAGCGGGACAAGGCCGACGCCGAGGCACAGCTTGGCCAGACGGAGAAGGAGGCCAAGGCCAACCGCCGTGCCCTGGAGGACGCCCGGGACGAGGCGGAGGCCGCCGCCAACATCATTGCCGGCCACAGCCTGCGGATGGAGGAGCGGCAGAAGAAGGCCGCCGCCGCCGGGGAAAACCGGGTGAAGCTGACCATGGACGTGGGTGCCCTGGACAACCGCATCCGCCTGCTGACGGAGATGGAGAAGGAGTACGAGGGCTTTTCCAAGGCAGTGAAGGTGGTCATGCAGGCCAAAGGGAGCCTCCGGGGCATTCACGGCCCGGTGGCCAACCTGATGAAGACGGACCAGAAGTACAGCCTGGCCATCGAGATCGCCCTGGGCGGAGGTCTCCAGAACATCGTGGTGGACCGGGAGGAGGACGCCAAGGCGGCCATCAACTTCCTGAAGCAGCGGGACGGCGGCCGGGCCACCTTCCTGCCTCTCACCGCCATCCGTGGCGACGAGCTGCGCCAGAGCGGGGTGGAGAACGAATACGGCTTCGTGGGCCTGGCCTCCCGGCTGGTGGCCTTCGATGGAAAATATACCAACATCTTCCAGAACCTCCTGGGCCGCACGGTCATCGTGGAGGACATGGACTGCGGCATCGCCATGGCCCGGAAGTACCGCAACGCCTTCCGCATCGTGACGCTGGACGGCCAGGTCATCAACCGGGGCGGCTCCATGACCGGCGGTTCCACCAACCGCGGCGCCGGCGTATTGAGCCGTGCCGCCGAGCTGGAAAAGCTGAACAGCCGCGCCGCCGCCATGCATGAGAAGCTCTCCGCCGCCCAGGCGGCGGAGGAGGCGGCAAACCGGGAGCTGGCCGCCGCCCGGTACGAGCTGGAGACCGCCGAGGCCCAGCGCCGCCAGGCCGAGGACGAGGTCCTGCGGCTGGAGGGCGCCAAGAACCACTTCGACATCCTGATGCGCTCCCTGGGGGAGAACCTGGAGAACCTGGAAGGGGAGCTTGCCAGTCTCGCTGGCCGGCTGGAGGACAACGCCCGCCGTGCCGCCGAAGCGGAAAAGGCTGTGGCGGAGCAGGAGGCCCTGGCGGAGAGCCTGCGGGCTCAGGCCGAGGAGGTTCTCTCCGGCCAGACGGAGCTGCTGGCCAAGTCCGGCGCCCTGACGGAGGAGATCACAGAAAAGAAGACGGGCCTGGCCGCCCTCACCGCCGAGCGGGAGACCACCTGCCGCCGTGCCGCCGACCTGCGGCAGCTGGCCGCGGACCTGGCCGGCGACCGGGCGCAGAAGGAGCGGACCGTCCGAACCTACCAACAGAATATCGACGACGCCAACGGGGAGATCAGCCGGTGCCGGGAGGCTCTGGCGGAGCTGAACGGCCAGGGGCAGTCCTTCCGGGACCGTCTGGCGGCCCTCAGCGAGGAGAAGCTGGCCCTGGAGGCGGAGCGCACCGCGCAGAACAAGCGGAGCCAGGACATGAACGAGGACCTGCTGAACCTGGAGCGGGCGGTCAGCCGTCTGGAGCAGAAGAAGGCCACCTCCGCCATGGAGGAAAAGCAGATCCTGGACCGGCTGTGGGAGCACTACGAGCTGAGCCACTCCGACGCCCAGGCACAGCGGATCGAACTGGAAAGCGTCCCCAAGGCCACCCGCCGCATCGGTGAGCTGAACCGGGAGATCAAGGGCCTGGGCGCCATCAACATCGGCGCCATCGAGGAGTTCGACCGGGTCAACGGCCGGTACACCTACCTGACGGACCAGCGCAACGACGTGGAGAAGGCCAAGGAGGAGCTGAGCGGCATTATCGAGGAGATCACCAGCCAGATGACGGTGATCTTCGCCGAGCAGTTCAAGCTTATCAACGAGAGCTTCCAGACCACCTTCACCGACCTCTTCGGCGGCGGTGCGGCCCGGCTGGAGCTGGAGGACGAGAGCGACATCCTGGGCTGCGGCATCGAGATCAAGGCCCAGCCGCCCGGAAAGACGTTGAAGACCATCTCCCTCCTCTCCGGCGGCGAGAAGGCCTTCGTGGCCATCGCGCTGTACTTCGCCATTTTGAAGGTACATCCCACGCCCTTCTGCGTCATGGACGAGATTGAGGCGGCTCTGGACGAGCCCAACGTCATCCGGGTGGCCCGGTATATGCGGCGGCTTTCGGACCGGACCCAGTTCATCGTCATCACCCACCGCCGGGGCACCATGGAGGAGGCCGACGTCCTCTACGGCGTCACCATGCAGGAGCAGGGTGTTTCCAAGATCCTGACCATCAACCTGAACGACATGGCAAAGGAACTGAAGATCAAGTAGGGCATGGTGACGTCCCCACAGGGCTCCCGCCGCGACCCAGCGGAGCGGTTGCGGTGGGAAGAGGAGGAGCAAGGGAGCGGGCGCGGTTTTCACGGTCAGCGGAAACGGAGCTCAGTGGACTTTGGGACGACGACATGGCGAAGGAACTGAAGATCAAATAGGGAGACAGAATATGAGCAACGAAAGAAAGAACACGATCATCTGGTTCATGATCGTCATTGGACTTCTCCTGTGCGTGCTGGGCGGCCGGCTGGGAGGAGGCGCATCCGGGTACAGCCTGCTGCAAAAGGGCGGAGCCATTCTCGTCATCATCGGTGGGGTGCTGGAATTTACGCTGTTCCGCTGCCCCCACTGCGGACGGTCTCTGGGAAGAAAACGGATCACTAGGGACACCTGCCCTTACTGCGGCGAGAAGCTGGACTGACAGCGCAGACATTTATTTCCTGATTGGGAGGAAGCTATGGGCTTTTTTAACAAACTGAAGAAGATCACCACCAACCTGTTCTCCGGCTTCACCGAGGCCGACGAGGCCTTTTTCGAGGAGCTGGAGGAGACTCTGATCCTGGCGGACCTGGGAATGGACACCGCCCTGGAGGCGGTGGAACAGCTGCGCCAGCGGGTGCGCAAAGAGAAGCTCCACGACCAGGAGGAGGTCAAGGCCGCCCTCCGGGACATCCTGGTGGAGGAGATGTCCGTGGGGGACACCGCTCTGGATACCTCCACCAAGCCCGCTGTGGTGCTGTTCATCGGCGTCAACGGCGTGGGCAAGACCACGTCCATCGGCAAGCTGGGCAGCCAGCTGAAAAGCGAGGGCAAGCGGGTCCTCTTCTGCGCGGCGGACACCTTCCGGGCCGCCGCCGCCGACCAGCTGGAGATCTGGGCGGAGCGGGCCGGCTGTGAGATCGTCCGCCAGCACGAGGGCGCCGACCCCGGCGCGGTCCTCTTCGACGCCCTCCAGGCCGCCAAGGCCCGGGGCGTGGACGTGGTGCTGTGCGACACCGCCGGCCGCCTCCACAACAAGGCCAACCTGATGGCGGAGCTCTCCAAGCTCTCCAAGATCATCGACCGGGAGTGCCCCGGCTGCGCCCGGGAGACGCTGCTGGTGCTGGACGCCACCACCGGCCAGAACGGCCTGATCCAGGCCCGGACCTTCAAGGAGACGGCAGGGCTCACCGGCATCGTCCTCACCAAGCTGGACGGTACCGCCAAGGGCGGCATCGTGGTGGCCATCGCCAAGGAGCTGGGAGTGCCTGTGAAATTCGCCGGCGTGGGCGAGGGCATCGACGACCTGCGGCCCTTCGACGCCAGAAGCTATGTGGAGGCTATCATCTAAAATACCGGGATCGAAAGGGAGGCCCGCCATGCTGACCATCTTCAACCGCCGGGAACTCATCACCATTTCCTCCCGGCAGAGGTTTTTCCATGTCCGGGAGGCCCTTTCCGCCGCGGGCATTGCCAGCACGGTGAAGCTCCGCGGCGCTGCCCGGGCCGCGGAGCGGGCCCGGTACGGCACCGCCGGCCTCTGCCAGGACGCACTGTATACCTATGTTATTTATGTCCACAAAAACGACTATGACCGCGCCATGGCGGCCATCCGGTCCGCCCTGAGAAACCACTGACAAAGGAGTATCCAAGTACCATGATCGTTACCTGTCCCTACTGCAATAAAATGATGCGCGTCGGTCTCGGGCAGCTGCTGTTCCGGGGGCGGCTCAGCGTGGCCTGTCCCGCCTGCAAGCGCCAGGTGTACGCCGCTTTGAGGGCACAGCTGGTTACTGTCAGGATCATCGTGAGCGTCTTTACCATCCTGGCTTTCTTCCTGGCGGCCCAGGCGGAGCTGAGCCTGTGGCCCAAGATCGGTCTGCTGACGCTGGTGCTGGTGCTGGTCCTGGCGGTGTCGGAGGCGCTCAGCCGCTATGTCTCCCGGGATGAGATTCTCCGCAGTAAAACCGAGGAATACATGAAGCTGCAAAGGGAGCTGGAGGCGTCCCGGGAAAAGGCGGAGCGCCTGGCCCAACAGAAGGCCAGCCGGCACCCCCGGAAGAAATAAGGAGGAACGAACCGTGACAAGACAGGACGGACGGGCGCCGGATGAGCTGCGCCCCATCAAGATCACCACTGATTTCGTGAAATTCGCCGAGGGCAGCTGCCTCATCGAGTGCGGTGATACCAAGGTCCTCTGCTGCGCCAGCGTGGAGGACCGCACCCCGCCCCACGTGCCCGAGGGCACCGGCTGGGTGACAGCGGAGTACTCCATGCTGCCCCGGGCCAACCGGGAGCGGAGCCGCCGGGACGTTTCCAAGCTGAAGCTCAGCCCCCGCAGCGCCGAAATCCAAAGACTGGTGGGCCGGTCCCTCCGGGCCGCCGTGGATATGGAAAAGCTGGGCGAACACACCATCACCATCGACTGCGACGTGCTCCAGGGGGACGGCGGCACCCGGACTGCCTCCGTCACCGGCGGCTTCATCGCCCTGGCTTTGGCCTGCCGCAGGCTGGTGGCCGACGGCGAACTGGCCACCAGTCCCATCCGCCATTACGTCACCGGCGTCTCCGCCGGCATCGTGGAGGAGCAGGCCATGCTGGACCTGCAGTACAGCGAGGACAGCCGTGCCCAGGTGGACCTGAACTGCGTCATGAACGAGCTGGGGGAGATCATCGAGCTCCAGGGCACCGGCGAGGGCCGGGCCTTCACCCTGGCGGAGCAGCAGGAGCTGGTGCGGCTGTGCGCCAAGGGCAACCGGGAGCTGCTGGCTATCCAGAGAGAAGTGCTGGGAGGAAAATTCTGATGTCTGAAAAGTTTGTGCTTGCCACCCACAATCCGGGCAAACTGAAGGAGATGAGCGCCATTTTGGCGGAATTCGGCGTGGAGGTGGTGAGCCCCAGGGAGCTGGGGATCACCGTGGACGTGGAGGAGACTGGCACCACGTTTGCCGAGAATGCCATGCTGAAGGCCAAGGCCATCTGCGCCGCTTCCGGCCTGCCCGCCATCGCTGACGACTCCGGCCTCTGCGTGGACGCCCTCAACGGCGGCCCCGGCGTCTACTCCGGCCGCTACGGCGGCGAGGGCCTGGACGACAAGGGCCGTTACCAGCTGCTGCTGAACAGTATGCGGGGCCAGACCACCCGGGCGGCCCACTTCACCTGCTCCATCGCCTGCGCCTTCCCCAATGGGGACACGCTGACCGCCGAAGGACAGGTCCAGGGTACCATCGCCTTCGCGCCCATGGGGGAGGGAGGCTTCGGCTATGACCCGGTGTTCTTCTACCCGCCCCTGGCCAAGACCTTCGGCCAGCTGGCGGCAGAGGAGAAGAGCGCCATTTCCCACCGTGGGAACGCGTTGAAGGAATTTTCCGAGAAACTTGAAACTTATTTGAAGAAATAAACGTCTATCATCATAATTAGGAGAAAGCTATGGAATTGACGAGCAAACAGCGGGCCCAGCTGCGGGGGCTGGCCAACACCATCGACACCATCCTCCAGATCGGCAAGGAAGGCATCGGCGAGAACCTCATCAAGCAGGCCGACGACGCCCTGGAGGCCCGGGAGCTGATCAAGGGCCGGGTGCTGGACAACAATATCGAATACGACGCCCGCCTGGCGGCGGAGGAGCTGGCGAAGGCCACCCGCAGCGAGGTGGTCCAGGTCATCGGCACCAAGTTCGTGCTGTACCGGGAGAGCCACTCCAAGCCCAAGGACAAGCGCATCCAGCTGGTGAAGGACAAGAAGAAGGCGAAGCCATGAAGATCGGCGTTTACGGTGGCACCTTCAATCCGCCCCATCTGGGCCATGTCACGGCGGCCCGGGCGGTGTTCGAGCTGCTGAAGCTGGACAAGCTGCTGCTGATCCCCGCGGGGCTGCCCCCCCACAAGGCCCTGCCCGCCGGGTCCCCCACGCCGGAGCAGCGGCTGGAGATGACCCGCCTGGCGGGGGAGCAGCTGGGCCTCAGCGACAAGGTCCGGGTCCTGGACCTGGAGCTCCGCCGGGAGGGCCGCAGCTACACCTCCGACACTCTGGCCCAATTGAAGGCGCAGTACCCGGACGACGAGCTGTGGCTGCTGATGGGCACGGACATGTTCCTGACCCTTCAGACCTGGCACGAGCCGGAGAAGATCCTCTCCCTGGCGGGTATTGCCGCCTTCGGCCGCACGGAGGAGGACACGGAGGAGCTGTTCTCCATCCAGCGGGACTACCTGTACCGCACCTATCCCCAGGCCCGGCTGTTCACCCTCACCATCCCCGGCGTCATCGATATTAGCTCTACAGAGCTGCGGGACCAGCTGGCAAAAGGGGAGGGCGGTCGCCTGCTGCCGCCGGCGGTGTACGGCTACATCCTCCGGGAGGGCCTGTACAACACCGGCGCGGACCTGAAGCATCTGCCCCTCTCCCGGCTGCGGCCGGCGGCGCTGAGCTATCTGAAGTATAAGCGCATTCCCCACGTGCTGGGCACGGAGCAGGAGGCCATCCGCCTGGCGGAGCGGTACGGCGCTGACGTGGAAAAGGCCCGGAGGGCGGCCCTGCTCCACGATATCACGAAAAAACTGGACATGGCGGACCAGCTGGCATTGTGCCAGAGGTACGGCATCCGCCTGGATGACTTGGAGCAGAAGGCACTGAAGCTGCTCCACGCCAAGACCGGCGCCGTCATCGCCCGGGATGTGTTCGGCGTGGACGACGAGATCTACAACGCCATCTGGTATCACACCACCGGCCACGCCGGTATGACGCTGCTGGAGAAGATCATTTACATCGCGGACTATATCGAGCCTTCCCGGGACTTCCCCGGGGTGGACAGGCTGCGGAAGGTCTGCTATGAGAACTTGGACGCGGGGGTGCTGCTGGGCCTGGAGATGACCGTGGAGGAAATGACCGCCATGGGGAACCCGGTCCACCGCGCCACCCTGGAGGCCAGGGATTTCCTGAAAGGATAGAGCGACAGTGGAGAGACACAGAGAAGAGCGGCCCACGGGTGGGAGCCGTCTGGAAAAGAAAGCAAAAAAGAAAAGCCACTTTACCCGGCAGCAGAAGGCGCTGATCGCCGTGGCGGCGGTCCTGGCCGTTGTCCTGGCGGGGGTACTGGCCTGGCAGAGCCTGTTCGTCAAGCCCCAGGTGCCCACCGGCACCCAGGACCCGGAGAAGGAGACCACCATCGACTACGGTGAGGGCAACCGCCCCAAGGCCGGCGGCGAGCGGAAGAGCAAGGACTGGTACACGGTCCTCATCCTGGGCCGGGACACCGGCGGCGGCGGGAATACGGACACCATGCTCCTGGCAAGCTATGACGTGACCAATCAGAAGGCCACCGTCATGTCCATCCCCCGGGATACCATGGTGAATGTCCCCTGGGACATCAAGCGCATCAACTCCGTGTATAATTACTACGGCGGCGACCAGAAGGGCATCGACGCCCTGTACAAGGAGATCGCCCA
>CAMCDX010000010.1 GCA_945873695.1 uncultured Clostridia bacterium
CCTACATTAGGGGGCTCTTTGTCTATTGTCCGTTTTTACTGGACCTGTTCACCCGGGCTGATAGCCCGGGCCCTTGTTTCACAGAGGGAAACCGGCTATAATATGACTGAAATCCCGTCCGAAAGGAAGAGGCTGTGATGAAAAAAAAGACACGCCTGATTTTGATCGCCCTGCTGTCCCTGGTGTTCGTGGGCAGCATGGGGATGCTGGTCTACCGGGGCATGGAATACAAGGAGGGCGAGGAGATTTACGCCGAGGCGGAGACCCTGGTGGAGCTGCCGGACCTCAGCGGTCTGCCGGCGCCGGCGCCGGAGACGGATAACGCTGAGACGGAGACACCGGAAGCGCCGGAGGAGCCCCGGCCGGTGTACTTGGACCCCTACGCCGACGCACTGCGGAACATGGATTTCACCGCCCTGCGGGAGGTCAACAGCGACGTGCAGGGCTGGATCATGATCCCCGGCACAGTGATCTCCTACCCGCTGCTTCAGGGAGAGGACAACCAGTACTATCTGAAGCACACCTGGAAGAAGTGGACCAGCGCCGTGGGCGCCATCTTCCTGGAGTGGCAGAACAGCCCGGACCTCAGCGATTTCAACACCATCATCTACGGCCATCGAATGAACAACGGTTCCATGTTCGCCTCGCTGAAGAACTATAAGAAGCAGAGCTACTGGGCCGCACACCCCTGTGTGTACATCACCGACGACAACGGCAGCCACAAGTACGAGATCTTTGCCGCCTACGAGGTCTCCACCACCGGCACCACCTATCAGCTGGGCTTTTCCGATGACGCGTCCAAGCAGGCCTTCATCGACTATTGTCTGGAGCAGTCGGTGATCGACACCGGCATCACCCCCACGGTGTACGACCGGGTTTTGACCTTGTCCACCTGCACCGGCAACGGCCACGCCACCCGCTGGGTGGTCCAGGCGGTGCTGAAGGGCGTGGCGCCCTCGGACACCGCCCAGGAGGTCCCGGCGGAGCCCGCTTCGGAGGGGCCGGCGCCGGAGGAACAGCCCGCCGCCCAGCCTTTGCCGGAAACGGAACCCGGCCAGCCGGACCAGGCGGCAGAGGAACCTGACGCCCCGGAGGAGGATCAGCCCGACCCGGCACTAGAAGAAGACGCTGACAGTTCAGCGGTGACAGGGGAAACATGAACAAAACAGCCGCGGGAGATCCCGTGGCTGTTTTCCGTCCTTACGGTTTACAAGGCTGGCGAAACGTGGTACACTCAAAGCTGCATAAAAAGGGGGGATTTCATGAGCCGACAGACCGTTTTGGCCCTGCTGCGGCAGCGGGAGGGGGAATTCCTCTCCGGCGAGGAACTGAGCCGCCGGCTGGGCCTGAGCCGCACCGCCGTTTGGAAGGCGGTGGACGCCCTGCGGAAGGAGGGCTACACCATCGAGGCCCGCACCGGCCTGGGCTACCGCCTGTCCGGCGCCCCGGACGCGCTGACCGAGACGGAGATCCGCCGCTTTCTGGGACCCACGGAGCGGCTGGGCCGGGAGCTGCGGTGCGTCGACGAGATCGACTCCACCAACAACTACGCCAAGCAGATCGCTCTGGAGGGCGCAGCGGACGGTACCGTCATCGTGGCCAACTGCCAGACGGCGGGCCGGGGGCGGATGGACCGCTCCTTCCAGTCTCCCCGGAACAAGGGCATCTATCTGACGGCCCTGCTGCGGCCGGAGCTGCCGGCCGAACGGCTGATGGTGGTGACGGCCATGGCCGGCGTGGCGGTGTGCGAGGCGGTGGAGCAGGTCTGCGGCGTCCGCCCCCGGCTGAAATGGCCCAATGACCCGGTGCTGGGGGGCAGGAAGCTCTGCGGCATTCTGACAGAGCTGTCCCTGGAGGCGGAGACCGGGCGGCTGCAGTATCTGGTGCTGGGCATCGGACTGAACGTGCTGCAGGCACCGCAGGACTTTTCCCCGGAGGTCCGGGACATTGCCACCTCTCTGGCCCAGGAACTGGGCCGTCCCGTGTCCCGGCCGGCGCTGGCGGCGGCGGAGATCGCCGCCCTGGACCGGCTGTACACCGTCCTGCGGGCCGGGGACCTGGCGCCCTACCTGGCGGCCTGCCGCCGGGACTGCGTGAACCTGGGGAAGACGGTGCAGCTCATCGCCCCCGACGGCAGTCGGGAGGCGGCGGAGGCCCTGGACATCGCCGATGACTTCGGCCTGGTGGTCCGGACAGCGGCGGGTCAGGTGAAGACCGTCCGTTCCGGCGAGGTGTCCGTCCGGGGCATGTACGGGTATGTGGAATAAACAAAATGGAGTGAGAAAATTTTGAACGAGTTACTGGACTTGTTTCTGACGTTCGCCAAAATGGGCGTCATGACCTTCGGCGGCGGTATGGCCATGCTGCCCATCCTCCAGCGGGAGGTGGTGGAGAACAAGCACTGGGCCACCGAGGAGGAGCTGGTGGACTACTACGCCATCGGCCAGTGCACCCCCGGCATCATCGCCGTCAACACCGCCACCTTCATCGGCCAGAAAAAGCGGGGGGCCATCGGCGGCATTGTGGCTACCCTGGGGGTGGTGTTTCCATCCCTGGTCATCATCTCCATCCTGGCGGGACTCATCACGAATTACTCCCATCTGGCGTGGGTGCAGAACGCCTTTGCGGGCATTCAGGTGTGCGTCTGCGTGCTGATCTTCAACGCGGTGGTGAAGCTGCTGAAGAAATCCGTGGTGGACAAGCCCACGGCGGCGATCTTTGCCCTGGTGCTGGCGGGCGGCGTCTTTCTGGACGTTTCCCCGGTGTGGTTCGTCATCGCGGCGGCTCTGGCGGGCATCGTTTTGAAGAATCTGGAGGTGAAGGGTAAGTGAGTGTCTATCTGCGGCTTTTCTGGGAATTTTTCAAGACCGGCCTCTTCGCCGTGGGCGGCGGTATGGCCACCCTGCCCTTCCTGCAGGACATCGGCCAGGTCACCGGCTGGTATACGTATACGGATCTGATGAACATGCTAGCGGTGTCGGAATCCACCCCCGGCCCCATCGGCATTAATATGGCCACCTACGTAGGCTTCACGGTAGGCGGCCTGCCCGGCGCCGTTATCGCCACGATAGGTGAGGTAACGCCTTCCATCATCGTGGTTTTGATCGTGGCCGCCATGCTGAAAAAATTCCGGGACAGCAGGCTGGTCAACGACGCCTTCTACGGCCTGCGTCCCGCCTCCACCGGGTTGATCGGCGCCGCCTGCGTGGCGGTGGTGCTGGAGGTGCTGACGTCTGTCGCCAGCCAGACGCCGGAGGGGAGCATTGTGAATACCTTCTCCCTGACAGGCACCGGCCTGTTCAACTGGCCCGGCCTGCTGCTGGCGGCGGTGCTGCTGGTGTTCACCAACTGGGTGAAGCCCACGAAAAAGCTCCACCCCATCGTGTTCATCGCCATCTCCGCCGTGGTGGGCGTGGTATTCCAGTTCGGCAGATTTTAAAGCCCTGCATATCGAAAAATCAGCGCCGGAGGCTTTTGCCTCCGGCGTTGTGCGTTATTCCATCCAAACAGATTCCGAGGGGATGCGTTCCAGATACACCGTAACGGTTCCGTCCGCCCAGGCGTGCCGGAATCATAGGCGAAAGCGACCGGGGGCGATTGGCGGCGCGTTTCAACCGCCGCACGCTTACTCGGTGTCGATGTGGCTTTGGATGCGCTGCATGATCATCTCCAGGGCCACCAGGTTGTGGCCGCCCTCCAGCACCACGATGTCCGCGTACTTCCGGGAAGGCTCCACATACCGCTCGTGCATGGGCTTCACGGTGGTGAGATACTGGGTCACCACGGACTGCAGCGTCCGGCCCCGCTCCTCCACGTCCCGAAGCGCCCGGCGGAGGATGCGCACATCGGCGTCGGTCTCCACGAAGATCTTGATATCAAACATCTCCCGGAGGGCGGGATTCTGGAAGATGAGGATGCCCTCCACGATGATGACCTTGTTGGGCTGAACGGTCACCGTCTCGTCGGTGCGGTTGTGCTCCACGTAGGAGTACACCGGACACTGGATGGCACGGCCGGCCTTCAGCTCCTTCAGGTGCTGGATGAGCAGCTCCGTGTCGAAGGCGCTGGGGTGGTCGTAGTTCACCCTGGCCCGCTCCTCATAGGTCTTGCCCTCCTGGCGCTTGTAGTAGCTGTCGTGACCGATGACGGTGACGCTGTTGCCGAAGTGTTCCTTCAGGTGCCGGGTCAGGGTGGTCTTGCCGGAGCCGGTGCCGCCGGCGATACCGATGAGGATGGTGCTCATAGGTCGTTTTCCTCCCGTTTTCGTAAAAATGAAACAAAACTGGCGTTCTTTTCGTCTTATTATAATGAGGCCGTCGGCCAAAAGCAAGGGAAGAGGACGGCAAAGTGTGGATTTCCTGAAAATTCGACGGCGCCGGTCTTGACGGGGCTGGGAAAAGCCGATATTATGTAAAGTATAAAAGAAACAAGCGGGAGGTTCGCCATGGCTATGAAACGCTGCCCCGTCTGCGGGGAGAAATATTCGGATACATACAGGGACTGCCCCTTCTGCGAAGAGGAAGAGGCGCTGAGCCAGGGGGACCGCATCCGCCGTTCCGGCCGGGGCGGCAGGCGGGTGGCCCGCCGGCAGCAGCCCAATCTGCTGAGCCCCATCCTCATCGTGCTGATCCTGCTGATGGCCTGCCTCCTGGTGTACCTGCTGTTCGGCGGCAAGATCGCGGAAAAGCTGGGCAAGGGGGAGACGGCCACGCCGCCGGGCACCGAGGAGGTCCAGCCCAAGCCCCCCGTGGTGGACGGCTCCGGGACACCGGACGACGGCACGGAGGACCCGGACAGTACACAGGAGCCCCAGCCGGAGGCGCCCGTTATGGATTATGAGAAGGCGTCCCAGCTGCCCGCCGGCCTGACGCTGAGCACCACGGATTTCTCCCTGTTCACAGTGGGAGAGACCCATACCATTACTGTCTCCGGCGGCAATGGAACCTACCAGTGGTTCAGCCAGGACGAGGGCGTGGCCTCCGTGGATGAAAACGGCAAGGTGACGGCTATCTCCAAGGGCGACATCAACATCGTGGTCACCGACGGAGAGAAGCAGGGCACCTGCATCGTCCGGGTGCGGGCGTCCGCCGGGACGGCACCTTCCACCACGCCTGACCCCGGCCCCGCCAGCGGCGGTACGCTGACAGCGGGCCCCGCCACCGTTGTCAACGGTGGAAACGGCGTGCGGGTGCGCTCCGGCCCCGGCACGGACTATGAGGTCCTGGCCACGGTGCCCAACGGCGGCTCTGTTCAGATCGTGGAGAGCGCCGGAAACGGCTGGTACAAGATCACTTTCTCCGGCATGGGCGGCGCCGCCACCACCGGCTATATGAAGGGCGACTATCTGAAAAACAGCTGATCGCGGTAAGATCTCCCCGGACGCGGCGCGTCCGGGGAGATTTCGTTGCATAAATCGGAAAAAGGTGGTATGATATACAATTACATTGATATGCAAAGGAAGAGACCGTGGCAGTGAAAGGGCCGGAGAAAGCCGCCGCCCAGCGCCGCCGGTCCGGACACAGGAGCTGAAGCATGGACAAGACGAAACTGCTGGACAAGCTGGGAGCGGACAAGGAAGACCGCCTGCTGCTGGCCAAGGTCCTGGACCGGGCCGACCAGGCCCAAAACCGCAATATCCCCGCTTCCACCGACTTTCTCAGTCCCCAGCAGCAGGCTCTGGCCGGGGACCTGCTGCGGCTGGCGGGCATCCCGGAGGACCGGTATGTCCGTCTGGGGGGCTATCAGGGGGCCGAGCGGGCGCTGCTGATCTTCCTGCCGGACTGGATGGACCCCACGAACGCCGAAGACCAGAGTCCTATCCGCTGCCTGCGGGCCACCTTCCGGGAGGCGGAGAAGCTGACCCACCGGGACTTCCTGGGCAGTCTCATGGGCCTTGGCATCGTCCGGGAGAAGATCGGAGATATCCTGGTGGGCCCCGACAGCGCCGACCTGGTGGTTCTGGACACGGTGGAGGACTTCCTGCTCGGGAGCTGGGACTCCGCCGGCCGGGCACATCTCACCGTCACCGCTCTGGAGCCTGCCCATCTCCATATCCCGGAGGTGAAATGCCAGGAGGTGCGGGACACCGTCTCCTCCCTGCGGCTGGACGCCATCGCCTCCACCGGCTTCCGTCTGGCCCGGGGCAAGGCCGCTGCTCTCATCGAAAGCGGCAAGGTCCAGGTGAATTGGCGGGAGTGCGCGAAGCCGGACAGGCTGCTGGCGGAGGGAGACACCGTCTCCGCCCGGGGCTTCGGAAAATTTGAACTGACAGAGGTGGGCGGCGTCACGAAAAAGGGACGCACGTCCGTCCTGCTGAAACGATACGTCTGAGGAGGAGCACCCATGGATCAAAAGCAGATCGACCGTATCAACGAGCTGGCCCGGAAGGCCAAGAGCCCCGAGGGGCTGACGGAGTGGGAGGAGGCCGAGCGGGCCGCCCTGCGCCGGGAGTATGTGGATTCCGTCCTGGGCAGCCTGAAGGGCCAGCTGGACAACACCTATATCGTGGACGGGAAGGGCACCAAGCGGAAGCTGAAAAAGAAGGGGGAGTGACCTATGGCGCGGCAGACGAAAAAAGAGGACGACCTGTGGTCCTGGATCTTCATCTTTTTCATGCTGTGGGTCTTCTGGCCGGTGGGGCTGTTCCTGCTGCTGTCCAAACTGTTCGGCAAGGATGAGAAGAAGCGCCAGGCGGCGCCTCCGCCTCTGCGGACCGCCGCCCCGGAGGAGAAGCGGTCCCAGGCCCAGCCCGGCCGGGCCCGGAAGACCGTGGGGAAGGTGACCCGGTCCCCGGCGGCGAAAAAGTCCAATGCCAAGCTCCTGAAGATCGCCGGCATCGTGGTGGCGGCGCTCGGCCTGCTGGCCTGCGGGAACCCCATCGAGATGATGCTCTGGCTGGGAGAGGTGGATGCCTACTACGTGCAGGAACTGCTGTCTTCCCTGGCCGTGGCGGTGGGCGGCTTTGCCATGCTGGGCGCCGGCACTTCCATGGACAGGGCCATGAAACGCTACGGCAAGTATCTCTCCGTCATGGGTGACCGGGAGGCTATCGCGGTGGAGGAGCTGGCCCGGGTCCTGGGCTACCCGAGGAAGCGGGTGGAGAAGGACCTGCAGAAGATGATCGACAAGGGCTACTTCGGCGGGAAGGCCTACCTGAACATGGAGCTGGGCTACCTGTTCCGCAGCAGCCAGGCCGACGCGGACTTCCAGAAGCAGCGGCAGGCGGCCGCCGCCCAGCCCCCCAAGGAGGCGGAGGAGGGCTATTCCGGGATTCTGCGGAACATCCGCCGGGCCAACGACCGCATCGCGGACCCGGTGCTCTCCGCCAAGATCGACCGGCTGGAGGACATCACCGCCAAGATCTTCCAGGCGGTGGAGGCGGACCCCAAGAAGCGGAGCCGCATCGACACCTTCCTGAACTACTACCTGCCCACCACCCAGAAGCTGCTGGACTCCTACGCCGAGTTTGAGTCCGCCGGCGTGGAGGGGGAGAACCTGCGGCAGGCCAAGAGCCGCATCGAGACCACCATGGATTCCATCGTCAAGGGCTTTGAGCACCAGCTGGACGAGCTGTACAAATCCGACGCCATGGACGTGGACAGCGACATCCGGGTGATGGAGACCATGCTGAACCGGGACACTGCCACCGTGGAACGGGACTTCGGCCTGGGCGGCACCGCCGTCCAGCGGGAAGAGGAGGAGAATTGAGACACAGGCGTGCCGGCGGCACGCCTGTGTTTTTTGCGCCGCCCTTTCGCGGCCTGGTATCGGGCTTGCTTTTTGGCCGTGACTGTGGTATAGTGAGCATCTGAAAATGATTCTCAAATTCGGAGGAATAAGACTTGTGAAACGACTGATGACCCTGCTGCTTTCCACACTGCTCCTGCTGGGACTGACGGCCTGCGGCCAGGAGGCGACCGAGGAGGACACCGGCCCCCGCAGGCTGAAGGTGGTGGCCACGGTGTTCCCGGCCTACGACTTCGCCCGGGCGGCGGGCGGAGAGTGGGCGGAGGTGACGCTGCTGCTGCCGCCGGGGGCGGAGAGCCACTCCTATGAGCCCACTCCGGCGGACATCCTGGCGGTCCAGAACTGCGACCTGTTCATCTACCTGGGCGGCGAGTCCGACGCCTGGGTGGACACCATCCTGGAGGCGGTGCAGCCTACCGGCGCGGTACTGCGGATGATCGACTGCGTGGACCTTTTGGAGGAGGAGACCGTGGAGGGGATGCAGGCGGAGCCGGGCCACCACCACGACCACGAGGAAGAGGAGGACCACGACCACGGGCTGGGCCAGGTGACGGAGGCGGACGAGCACGTCTGGACCTCCCCGAAGAATGCGGCGGCCATCACCCGGGCCATTGGCCGGGAGCTGGAGGAGCTGGACCCCGCCCATCAGGCGGCGTATGACACCAACGCGGAGGCCTATGCCGGTGAGCTGGACCAGCTGGACCAGACCTTCCGGGACTTTTTCGACAGCCTGGAGGACCGGACCATCGTCTTCGGCGATCGGTTCCCCCTGCGGTACTTCGCGGAGGAATACGACCTTGATTACTATGCCGCCTTTCCCGGCTGCGGCACACAGACGGAGCCTTCGGCGGCCACCATCGCCTTCTTGACGGACAAGGTCCGCTCGGAGGGCATCTCTACCATTTGGTATATTGAGTTCTCCAATCACCTGGTGGCGGACAGCATCGCTGAGGCCACCGGCACGGAAACGGCCATGTTCCATACCTGCCACAATGTCTCCCGGGAGGAGCTGGAGTCCGGTGCCACTTATGTTTCCCTGATGGAGGGCAACCTGGAGCGGCTGCGGATGGCTGTGGCGCCGTAAAAAGAGGGAAGATGGATCCGGCTTTTTACGGCTTTCGGGCAATTAACAAATGGGACCGGCCCGGGCAGGGCCGTGAGGACGCAAGGGCGCGTGGATGCTTTCATCCACGCACCCTTCTTTTTTCGCTTGAATCGACGCACATAACCGCCGCCCACCTCAGGCAGGCCGTGGAGCTGTTTGCGTTCAGACAGTGGGCGAAGAAGGGCAAAAATTCAGGAATTTTCGGAAATATTTCATACATGAATATCCAAACGGCGAAAATCAGGAAATTTATCAAGCAAAACGATCAGTCAGGAAATATTAATGAACAAATTTACGGAAAAGTATTTGTATAATCCGTACATTTTTATCATATATGAAAGAAAAAAGTTGATTATTAGGAAAATTATGATAAAATATAGAAAATGACAGGAAATTAACAATGTCGAAAGGGAAAGATTCCCAAAAAATTTTGCCTGAAACACTGTTAAACTGTCGAAAAAGGAAACATGTTTCTCGAACGGTATGTGCCTTTTTTCGCGAGAAAGGCACGAGGCAGGCACCGAGAGGCCTGTCGGGCAAATTCCAACACACTACTTTAGGAGGGCATTTTCAATGTCGAAGAAAAACGATACCCTGGAAAACAAGCAACGTGGGTTTGGCGTGGAAACCTTTGTGTTCCTGATCATCCTCATCGGTGCTCTCTGCGCGCTGGGCTCTGTCATGGGTGTGGGACCCATGTTCAAGACCATCATGCAGACCGCTTGCAGCCTGTTGCTGGAGACCGTGCTCTACATCGTGTCCGTCTGCTGCATTATGGGCGCCATCGGCTCTTTGATGTCTGAGTTCGGTGTTGTCGCCTTGGCTGAGAAGGTCCTCTCCCCCCTGATGCGCCCCCTGTTCGGTATGCCCGGTGTCTCTTCCCTGGGCGTTGTGACCACCTACCTGTCCGATAACCCCGCCGCCGTGGCTCTGGCGGAGGATGCCAAGACCGCTCCTTACTTCAAGAAATATCAGATTCCTGCTCTGTGCAACCTGGGCACCACCTTTGGCATGGGTATCATCGTCACCGCCTTCATGATCGGCCTGGGCAGCGAGTATGTCCCCGCCGTGTGCGTGGGCCTGGTGGGCACCGTGTTCGGCGGCGTGGTCGCACCCGCCTGTTCCTGCTGCTGTCTAAGCGCCACTACATCAAGGAGGGCACCTGGGAAGAGATGCAGCAGACTGCCGTCGCCTTTGAGAAGGCTGACGCTCCCGCTGTGAAGGCCGATGAGGCTGTGACCACTGCCAAGAAGTCCGTGTTCTCCCGCGCTATGGACGCTATGCTGGAAGGCGGCAAGCTGGGCTGGGAGATCGGCTTTGCCACCACCCCCGGCGTTCTGTGCATCTGCACCGTCATCATGATGCTGACCTTCGGCCCCTCCATGGTGGACGGCGTTGCTACTTACACCGGCGCTGCCTATGAGGGTGTGGCGGTCCTGCCCATGCTGGGCGACCTGATCGCTCCCGTTACCAATGTGCTGTTCGGCTTCAAGGACGGCGCTGCCATCGCGTTCCCCATCACCGCTCTGGGCGCTGTCGGCGCTGCCATGGGTATGACCCCCGCCCTGATCGAGAGCGGCTCTGTGGGCCCCAACGAGATCGCTGTATTCACCGCCATCGGCATCACCTGGAGCGGCTACCTGAGCACCCACATCTCCATCATGGACGCCCTGCACGCCAGAAAGCTCATCCCTCAGGCCCTGATCACCCATACCATCGCTGGTCTCGCCGCCGGTGTTTTCGCGCACTACCTGTTCCTGCTGGTGGGCTGAGCCGTCCGTGCCTGAAACGCACAGACGCGCAATTTGTTTTGATCGATTAATTTAGGAGGATATCATGAGGAGTATTCGCAATATCTACGCCGTGGATTCTCACACCATGGGCGAGCCCCTGCGTCTGGTCGTGGGCGGCTTCCCCAACCTGATCGGCAACTCCATTCCGGAAAAGCGGGAATATTTCATTGAGCACTATGACTATCTCCGCAAGGCCATCATGCTGGAGCCCCGGGGCCACCGGGACATGTTCGGCGCCATCCTGACCCAGCCCACCATGCCCGAGGCGGACATTGGCGTGATCTTCATGCACGGTGAGGGCTACCACAACATGTGCGGCCACGGCACCATCGCCACCAACACCATCCTGGTGGAGACCGGCATGGTGGAGGTCCAGGAGCCTGTGACCACCATCAAGATGGAGGCCCCCGCCGGCCTGGTCACCGTTCACGTTTCCGTGGAGAACGGCCGCGCCAAGAGCGTTTCCTTCGAAAACGTTCCGGCCTTCCTGTACAAGGAGGACGCCGTGGTGGATGTGCCCGGCTACGGCAAGCTGACCCTTGACGTCTCCTTCGGCGGCAGTTTCTTTGCCATCATCGACGCCAAGCAGCTGGGTATTGAGATCTGCCCGGAGAATTCCTCCAAGCTGGTGGATGCCGGCATGGACATCATCCACGCCGCCAATGAGCAGATCAAGGTGGAGCATCCTGATCTGCCCCACATCAAGACCATCGACCTGTGCGAGATCTACGGTCCCGCCAAGTCTCCCGGCGCGGATATGCAGAACATCACCGTGTTCGATGGCCAGATCGACCGTTCTCCCTGCGGTACCGGCACCAGCGCCAAGGTCGCCACGCTGTGGGCCAAGGGCAAGCTGGCTCTGGGCGAGGAGTTCGTGTACGAGAGCGTCATCCGCACCAAGTTCGTGGGCAAAGCCCTGCGGGAGACTCAGGTGGGCCCCTATAAGGCCATCATCCCCGAGATCACCGGCAGCGCCTATATCACCGGACATAACCAGTTCTTCATTGATGAGAACGACCCGGTCAAGTACGGCTTCTCCCTGACCTGACCGAGCCCGCTTGATAGAAAGGAAAAGTACCATGCTGTTACTGAATCGCGAAGATATCCACAGCGTTTTTACCATGAAGGAGTCCATCGAGGCTGTCAAGCAGGCTTTCATGCTGTACTCCCAGGGTAAGAGCGAAGTCCCTCTGCGGACCAACATCCAGGCTCCCAAGCGCAACGGCACCTTCCTGTTCATGCCCGCCTATGCCGAGGACATGGACTGCGCTTCTCTGAAGATCGTCAACATCTTCTCTGATAACATCAAGAGCGGCCTGCCCACCGCTCCCGCCCAGGTCGTGCTGATCGACGGCACCACCGGCATCGTCTCCGCCGTCCTGGACGGCACCTACGTGACCCAGCTGCGTACCGGCGCGGCCTCCGGCGCGGCGTTTGACGCCCTGGCCCGGAAGGACGCCAAGGTGGGCGCCCTGATCGGCACCGGCGGCCAGGCCGCCACCCAGCTGGAGGCCATGCTCTGCGCCCGGAAGCTGGAGACCGTGAAGATCTATGACCTGGATCCCGGCCGTCTGAACGCCTTCGTGGAGCGGATGAGCAAGGAACTGGCTTCCTACGGCGCCAAGCTGGTGGCCGCCGCGTCCTCTGACGACGCCGTCCGGGATGCCGACGTGCTGGTCACCATGACCCCCTCCCTGACCCCCGTGTTCATCGCCGCTGCTGTGAAGCCCGGCTGCACCATCAGCTGCGTGGGCGCCTATCAGCCCCACATGCAGGAGATGGACCCCGCCATCCTGCCCCGTGCCAGCAAGATCTACTTTGATTCCCAGTCTGCCGTCCTGGCCGAGTCCGGCGACATTCTCAAGCCCCTGGCTGACGGCACCATCACCGAGGACGCCTTTACCGGCGAGCTGGGCAACGTGCTGCTGGGCAACCTGGTGGGCCGGGAGAACGACGACGAGATCATCGTCTTCGAGACCGTGGGCATCGGCACCCAGGACCTGATGGCCGCCAAGGCGATCTACGACAAGGCCGTGGCCGCCGGCGTCGGCACTCACTGGGAGTAAGCCTCCATGCCTCATATTGCTGTCATGCTGTATCCCGGGCGGAGCCCGGAGGCGAAGGCTGAGATGGCCGAGAAGCTGCGCGCCTGCCTGGTGGAGGCCGCCGGCTGGAAGCCCAGCGATATCTCCGTGTCCTTCGAGGGCATTGAAGCTGAGCATTTTTCCGAGGAAGTGCACAAAAAGGTCCGGGAAGAGGACCTGGTGCTGACCTCTGACTACATTCATTAAGAAAAGGAGACATATCAATATGAGCCAGTATGGTCCCGAATTTTGGAACAGCGCCAGCGGCGCTCACCGCCGGGTAATGATGAAGGCCGCCGGTTACGGCGACAAGGACATCCGCACCAAGCCCCACATCGGCGTGCCCAACTCTTTCCAGGAGGGCTCTCCCGGAACCGCCCACCTGCGCCAGATCGCCGAGGCTGTCAAGCAGGGCATCTGGGCTGCCGGCGGCATCCCCGTGGAGTTCGGCATCCCCGCTACCTGCGGCAACATCCCCAACGGTGTTGAGGAAATGAAGTACGAGCAGGTCATGCGCGACATCGTCTGCATGTCTGTTGAGGCCGTCAGCAAGGTCCATCAGTTCGACGGTATCTGCATGATTGCTTCCTGCGACAACATCATCGCCGGCTGCTATCAGGCTGCCGCCCGTCTGGATATCCCCGCCATGGTGGTCACCGGCGGCTGCATGTCCGCCGGCTTCCACAACGGCAAGCAGGTGGTCGAGGCTGACGTGGACGTGGCCCGCTTCAGCGGCAAGGGCGACGACGAGCTCTTCGAGATGGAAGAGTGCGTGTGCCCCACCTGCGGCGCCTGCCCCTCCATGGGCACCGCCAACACCATGCAGCTGATGGGCGAGATCTTCAACCTGGTCCTGCCCGGCACCTCCTGCATCCCCGCTGTTGACAGCCTGAAGATCCGCAAGGCCCGTGAGGCCGGCGCCTACATGGTGGAGATGGTGAAGAAGAACATCCGTCCTTCTCAGCTGATCACCCGTGAGACCCTGCTGAACGCCATTATCTTCGATATGGCCATCGCCGGTTCCACCAACGCCCTGCTGCACATCCTGGCCATGTCCTACGAGCTGGGCCTGGACATCAGCATGGAGGACTTCGAGAAGTACGCCAAGGAGATCCGCTGCATCGTCGGCGTTATCCCCAGCGGCCCCTACACCATCAACGACCTGTATCACGCCGGCGGCGCTCTGGCCGTCATGAAGATGCTGGAGAGCAAGATCTTCGGCAACGTGCCCACCATGACCGGCGAGACCTGGGGAGAGCTGCTGGGCAAGATGCCCGCCGTCAAGAGCACCAACCTGATCCGCAGCCTGGAGGATCCCCTGTACGACCTGCCCGGCCTGCAGATCCT
Source organism: uncultured Clostridia bacterium (assembly GCA_945873695.1). Taxonomy (GTDB): domain Bacteria; phylum Bacillota; class Clostridia; order Oscillospirales; family Oscillospiraceae; genus Oscillibacter. The sequence continues at coordinate 14,076 of CAMCDX010000010.1, forward strand.
GCGTGGCAATCTGGCTCCCAACGGCGCCATCATCCGTCCCACCGGCGTGCCCGAGGAGATGCGGACCTTCCGCGGCAAGGCCAAGTGCTTCGACAACGACACCAAGGCCTACAACGCCATCATGGCCGGCGAGATCGTCCCCGGCGACGTCATCGTCATGCGCTATGAGGGCTGCAAGGGCGCTCCCGGCATGAAGGAGCTGATGCTGTCCAACGACGCTCTGGTGGCCAAGGGCCTGCACAAGAGCGTTGGCCTGGTCACCGACGCCCGCTTCTCCGGCTTCAGCCACGGCGCCCTGGTGGGCCACGTGTCCCCCGAGGCCTATGACGGCGGCAACATCGCTCTGGTGGAAGACGGCGATATGATCACTGTGGATACCCTCAAGGGCATCGTGGAGCTGGAAGTCTCCGACGAGGTCCTGGCCGAGAGACGCGCGAAGTGGGTCTGCCCGCCCCTGAAGGAGCAGAAGGGCTGCCTGAACATCTTCGCCCGCACCTGCCGGCCCGCTCACGAGGGCGGCGCCATGCAGCCCTGGGATCTGAAGTAATACAGCAGACAGCTTGGCTGGGCCGGAGCATCCGGTTTTCGGCCAACTGAATGGGCAATTGTCCGGGCCGGCTGGAGCAATCATTGCTCCAGCCGGCCTGTCTGCGCCTGGGGGCTATTTTCCCGCAGCCTGTTGACGGAGGCCGCGACAAGGAGCTCCGGCGCCCGTTCCGTCAGAGAGAATCACCTGATACGCGCAAAAGCCCCTGGCACAGTTCTCTGTGCCAGGGGCTTGCTTGTTGTAAAATGTCAGTGAGGCAGGTTCTTCCCGTCGGGCTCCCCGCTGAAGAAGACGTTGGGGGTGTGGACCGTCAGGATCATCGTGTTGCGGTTGGTGTTGTTGTACCAAGTGTGCTGTACGTCGGACTTGAAGTGAGCGGTGTCGCCGGGGAAGAGATCATACGTATCGCTGCCGATCTTGATGGTCAGCACGCCCTCCAGTACGTACACGAACTCCTGACCCTTATGAGCGAACTGGACGGTGTGGTCCGTTTCCTGAGCGGGGAGCAGGACGATGAGCTTGGGGAAGATGTCCATGCCGGCGTAGTTGTCGGAGATCTGGTAGTTGATGAAGTTGTTCTCCATGTAGAGTACCGAGTTCTCGTAGCTGCGGTGGATGATCTTGGGCCCCTGCGCCTTGTCGGCGGACTGCTCCCGCTGGGAGAGCAGGTGATCGATGGAGGTCCCCAGGGCCGTTGCGATCTGCAGAAGGCTGTCCACGGCGATGGTGGTCTGCCCCCGCTCAAACTTGGAGAGGAAGCCCTGGGAGAGGCCAGTGGAGTCGCTCAGCTCCTTCAAGGTCATGTTGGCACCCTTTCGAAGCTTGTTGACGGCCAACCCGATGTACTGTGTGTCTTTCATCCGCGTTTGCGCTCCTTCTGCCTTTCCCCGGAAGACTGCCATAAAGCTTTCCGACAGGAAAAAAGTATTTTAATAATTATATCACAAGAAATTGCTTTTGGAAAGTTTTTCTTTTATGAAATTTTGTGGAAGAGCAGCGGCGCAGAAGGAGCCTTACACATCATATTCCGTATGGAGCAGGTGGTGGGATTTCTCGCCCAGGGGCTTTTTAAGATAGGTGCGGTAGAGCTCCTGCACATCCGGGTTCTCGTGGGAGAAGCGGACAGGAGCCTTGGCGTCCAGCTTCCACAGCTGGCCGCCCCGGGAGTCGGCCATCTCCACGCCGTCATGGATGGGCTGACCGCCGCCGCCGGCGCAGCCGCCGGGACAGGCCATGACCTCCACGAAGTCGTAGTCCGCCTTGCCGCTGTCCACGGCCTCCATCAGCTTCCTGGTGTTGCTCAGGCCGCTGACCACCGCCACCCGGACCTCCCCGGCGCCGGGGAGAGCAAAGACGGCTTCCTTCCAGGGCTTGCTGCCCCGGATCTCCCGGAAGGTGTCCGGGTCCGGGTTTTTCCCGGTGACCAGATAATAGGCGCTGCGCAGCGCCGCGTCCATGACGCCGCCGGTGGCGCCGAAGATCACCGCCGCGCCGGTGCCGGAGCCCAGGGGGCTGTCAAACTCCGCCTCGTCCAGGTCGGCGGGCACGATGCAGTCGCTGCGGAACAGACGGCACATCTCCCTGGTGGTCAGTACCACGTCCACGTCCGGGTCACCGCAGGCGTCCTTCATATTGGGAAGTTCGCTCTCCGCCTTCTTGGCAGAGCAGGGCATGATGGAGACCACGCACATCTTGTGGGGGTCGATCCCCATCTTTTCCGCGAAGTAGCTCTTGGCCACGGCGCCGAACATCTGCTGGGGGGACTTGGCGGTAGACAGGTTCTCCCGGTAGGAGGGGTACTGGGTCTTGAGGAACCGTACCCAGCCGGGACAGCAGGAGGTGAACATGGGCCAGCGGTACTTGCCCCGGTGGGTGAACCGCTCCAGGAACTCGCTGCCCTCCTCCATGATGGTCAGGTCAGCGGTGAAGTTGGTGTCGAACACATAGTCAAAGCCGATGCGCTTCAGCGCCGCCACCATGCGGCCGGTGGTGCCCTGTCTGGGAGACAGGCCGAAGGCCTCCGCCCAGGCCACCCGGACGGCGGGAGCCACCTGGACCACCGTGGTGATCTCCGGGTCCGCCAGGGCCCGCAGGACCTTGTTGGTGTCGTCCCGGACGGTGAGGGCGCCGGTGGGGCAGTGGGTGACGCACTGGCCGCAGAACACGCAGTCGGTGTTCTTCAAAAAGCGGTTGTAGCTGACGTCCACGGTGGTGCGGGAGCCGGTGCCCGCCACGTCCCAGATGTGCATGCCCTGGACCTTGTCGCAGATCTGCACGCAGCGCATGCATTTGATGCACTTGCTGGCCTCCCGGACGATGGGGGTACTCAGATCCACGTTGGACCGCTCCGGCTGGACCGTGTAGGGCTGGTAGTGGATGTTCAGGTCGTGGGAGAGCCTTTGCAGCTCGCAGTTTCCGCTGCGGACGCAGACCGTACAGTTGGAGTTGTGCTGGCTGAGGATCAGCCGCAGGTTGGTCTTCCGGGCCTGACGGACCCGGGGGGAGTTGGTGTGGATCACCATGCCCTCCAGCACCGCGGTATTGCAGGCGGGGACCAGCCGGTCCGTGCCCTCCACCTCCACCACGCACATGCGGCAGGCAGCGATCTCGTTGATGTCCTTCAGGAAGCAGAGATGGGGGATGGGGATGCCCGCCTTTTCGGCGGCTTTCAGGATGGTGGTGCCGTTGGGGGCGGACAGCTCCCGGTCATTGATCTTGAAGTTTACCATTTCTCCACACGTCCTCCCTTAAAGATTCCATAGCCAAAGTGGTCGCACCGCAGGCAGCGGGAGGACTCCTGGGCGGCCTCCTCCTCCGTCATGCCGCACTCGATGCACTGGAAATCACCTTTGCGCTGGCTGGCGTCCCGCTCGGTGGCGTCCACCCGGCCCCGGGGCCGCAGGTCCGTGCAGCGGGGCGTGGGGACCGTGACCTCGGCCTTGATCTCATGGTGGAAGCCCAGATATTCGTCGATGTTGGCGGCGGCCGCCTTTCCGGCGGCAATGGCCCGGATAACGGTGGCGGGGCCGGTGACGCAGTCGCCGCCGGCGAACACGCCCTCCATGTCCGGGATCTGGGTGCTGGTATTGGCCGCCACGTTGCCGCCCCGCTGGATCTTGATGCCGCTCTCCTCCAGGCCCCGGGACTCGATACCCTGGCCGATGGCCACGATGACGGTATCCGCCGGGATGCGCAGAGCGTCCACGGCGGCGGTGTTGGGCCGGGGACGGCCGGCCTTGTCCACCTCGCCGATGATCTGGGGCTGGGTCCAAAGAGCCGTCACATGGCCGTTTTCGTCAGCCTCGATCTTCAGCGGCGCCTGGAGGGTGAGGACCTCGGCGCCCTCGGCAATGGCGCCCTCCACCTCCTCCCGCTGGGCCGTCATGTCCTCCTGCCGGCGGCGGTAGACGCAGGTGACCTTGGCGGCCCCCAGGCGGATGGCGCTGCGGGTGACGTCCATGGCCACGTTGCCGCCGCCGATGACCGCCACGTTCTGGCCGGCGAAATCAGGCATCTCGTCGTCGCCGATATGGCGCAGCAGCTCCACAGCGGAGATGACGCCCTGGCTGTCTTCGCCCTCGATGCCGGTCTTTTTGTCGGTGTGGGCGCCGATGGAGATGTACAGGCAGTCGTGCTCCTGGCGCAGCTGGTCGAAGGTCACGTCCTGGCCCACCTTCACGCCGGTGTGGACTTCGATGCCCAGGGACAGGATGGAATCGATCTCCGCGTCCAGCTTCTCCCGAGGGAAGCGGTAGCTGGGGATGCCGTAGCGCATCATGCCGCCCAGCTTGGCCTGCTGCTCGTAGACCGTGACCTTGTGGCCCATGAGGGCCAGGTAGTAGGCGGCGGAGAGGCCGCCGGGGCCGCCGCCGATGATGGCAACGGACTTGCCGGTGGCGGGGGCCTTCTTGGGCTGGGGCACGTCCCCGGCGTGGTCCACGGCATAGCGCTTCAGCCCGCGGATGTTCAGGGCGTCGTCCACCATATTCCGGCGGCAGCGGGCCTCGCAGGGATGCTCGCAGATGTACGCGCAGGCGGTGGGGAAGGGATTGTCCTTCCGGATGAGCCGCACGGCGTCGGCGCAGCGGCCCTCGTTCACCAGGGAGATGTAGCCGGGGATGTCCACGCCGGCGGGGCACAGGGCCACGCAGGGCACGGGGTTTTTCAGGCTGCCCAGGCAGCGGTGGTGAAGGATGTGCTCCTCATAGTCGTCCCGGAAGCCCTTCAGGCCCATCAGCACCAGGTTGGCGGCGTCAATGCCGATGGCGCAGTCCGCCGTGTCCACGATGACCTGGGCGGTGTTCTCAATGCGGTGCAGGATGCTGATGTCCGGCTCCCCATCCAGCACCTCACGGATCATGTTGGAGAGCTGGGCCAATCCGATGCGGCAGGGCACGCATTTGCCGCAGGTCTGGACCTGGCAGAGGTTCAGAAAATTCAATGCCATGTCCACGGGGCACAGGCCCGGAGGGCTGGCGGCGATCCGCCGCTCCATGTTCCGGTACAGCTGCTCCACCACAGCCTGTGCCTGGCCGGGGGTTTTGACTTCTAATCTGCTCATGGGAGGACTCCTTTCAGAGATGGTGAGGGAAACGTGGGTCCCAAGCCGTGGCAGCGGAGCGGACCCGGTGGACAGCCGGTAGATGGTTAATCATCCCAGTTAAATGATTACAAATAGTATTTAAGCTTTTGCGCTGTCCAGATGTTCCCATTATGATATTGAATTTGTAAAAAGTCAATAAAAGTTAATGAAAAGACAAAGTTCTGGAAATATTAGCGAAGAAGTATTACTTAATCTGTTAATAAATATACAATTTGGAGTGAAAAAATTATCAAAGAAAATGAAAGAAAGGAGGAAGACACAACGTTAAAACAATAACTATTTGTTGTATCAGCTGAGAGGGGACCCGGTGTAAGGCACAAAAAAGACCGTGGGCCGGTTATCCGGCCCACGGTCTTTTACCGCGGGAGTTACTTGTTCAGGGGCAGGAGGTTCTCCTCGGTCTCGGGATCGAAGAGGTGGATCAGGTCGCTGCGGAAGGTAAAGTGGACCTGAGCGCCATAGGCGAAGCCGCCCTTATGCTCGCTGGCAAGCTCGGTGGTGGGCACGCGAAGCACCACGTCCCGGCCGCCGGCGTTGACGTGCAGATGGATCTCACTGCCCATCATCTCGCTGACGTCCACGCTGCCGGTGAGGCAGTGAGGGCCGGTCTCCGGCACGAAGGAGACGTGCTCAGGACGGATGCCCACGGTCACGGCCTTGGAGGGCACATCCTTGGCCTTCAGCTGGGCCTGGATCTCGGGAGACAGCTCCATAACGGCGTCCATGATCTTGACGGTGTACTTGCCGTCCTCGGCAACCAGCTGGCCCTCGAAGAAGTTCATCTGGGGCATGCCGATGAAGCCGGCCACGAAGATGTTGGCGGGATGGTCGAAGACCTCCTGGGGAGTGCCGATCTGCTGGATGAAGCCGTCCTTCATGATGACGATGCGGTCGCCCAGGGTCATAGCCTCGGTCTGGTCATGGGTGACGTAGATGAAGGTGGTGTCGATGCGCTGGCGCAGCTTGATGATCTCAGCCCGCATCTGGTTGCGCAGCTTGGCGTCCAGGTTGCTGAGCGGTTCGTCCATCAGGAAGACCCGGGGGCTGCGGACGATGGCGCGGCCAATGGCCACACGCTGCCGCTGGCCGCCGGACAGGGCCTTGGGCTTGCGGTCCAGGTACTGGGTGATATCCAGGATCTCGGCGGCCTCGCGGACCTTCCTGTCAATCTCCTCCTTGGGGACCTTGCGCAGCTTCAGGGCGAAGGCCATGTTCTCGGCCACCGTCATGTGGGGATACAGGGCGTAATTCTGGAACACCATGGCGATATCGCGGTCCTTGGGTTCCACGTCGTTCATGCGCTTGCCGTCAATCAGCAGATCGCCCTCGGAGATGTCCTCCAGACCGGCCACCATCCGCAGGGTGGTGGACTTGCCGCAGCCGGAAGGGCCGACCAGAACGATGAACTCCTTGTCCGCAATCTCCAGATTGAAGTCGTGAACGGCGGTCACCTTGTTGTCGTAGATCTTCTTGATGCCTTTCAGAGAAACAGTTGCCATATGTATGACCGTAAGAGCCCCGCCTCCGCGGGAACTCCCTCACGATAGAAGAGCGAAACCTCTATCGCGTTGCGGCAGGTCTCCACACTGCCGCACCGCCGGCCGGCGGATTTGATCTCCTCCTTTTTTATGGCTGGCCGGACGCTATGGGAATGGAGTAGCGGCCGGTACCTGATTCAAAAATTTGGGGAATTACTGCTGCACCAGCGTGCCCTTGAACACGATGGCGCGGATGGAGAGGTCCTCCTTGTCCAGCAGGACAAAGCTGGCCTCCTTGCCGTCCTCCAGACTGCCGGCCCGGTGGTCGATGCCGATGGCCCGGGCGGGGTTGAGGGAAGCGGCGCGGACGGCGTCCGCCATGGGGATGCCGAAGCGCACGGCCTGCCGCAGGCAGCCCATCAGGCTGGTGACGGAGCCGGCCAGGGTGTTGGGGTCGTCGGCCATGGTGGCCCGGTTGCCGTGGACCACGATCTCCTGGCCGCCAAAGGGATATTTGCCGTCGGGCATACCGGTGGCCCGCAGGGAGTCAGACACCAGGATGACCCGATCGGCGCCAAACAGCCGGAAGGTGGCCCGGACCACGCTGGGGTGGATATGGATACCGTCACAGATCAGCTCCGCCCGGACCTCCGGGTGGTCGAAGGCCGCGCCAATGACCCCAGGCGCCCGGTGGGTGAAGGGGGGCATGGCGTTGAACAGGTGGGTGGCCTGCCGGGCGCCGGCCGCGTAGGCGGCACTGGCGGTGTCATAATCCGCGGTGGTGTGGCCGATGGAAACGGTGATGCCGTCCTCCCGGGCGGAGCGGATGAAGTCCAGGGAGCCGGGCTGCTCCGGGGCCACGGTCACCAGCTTTACAAGGCCTTGAGCGGCCTCCTGGAGCCGGTGGAGCATGACGCCGTCGGGGTCGTGGAGGAAGGCGCCGTTCTGGGCGCCCTTCTTGGCCATGCAGAGGAAGGGCCCCTCCAGATTCACGCCCGCCAGCTCCGCGCCGCTGGCGGCGGAGGCCTTGTGGGCCGCCGCGTTTTCGCAGATGCGCTTCAGCTGGTCCTCCGGCAGGGTCATGCCGGCGGGGCAGATGTAGGTGACGCCCTGGGAGAGCTCAAAATCAGCCATCCGCCGGAGCCCATCGGGGGTGGCGTCGCTGAAATCCTCGCCCACACAGCCATGGAAGTGGACGTCGATCAGTCCGGGGATGACGTAGCAGCCGTTGGCGTCCAGGGTCTCGCCGTCCACGCTGGAGGAGGTGAGCAGCCCGCCGTCGGTGCAGAGGTCACGGGCCACGAAGTCCTTTTCCAGGTCAAAGACCTGGCCGCCGGTCACTCGCATACCGGCACCCCCGCGGCGACCAGTTTGCTCAATGCCGCCTTGTCGCCCACCAGCACCACGTCGCCGTGAAGCTGGAGGATGGAGGCGGGGCACTCCGGCGTGATGGGGCCGCAGAACGCGTTGTACACCGCGTCGGCCTTGTCGGCGCCGCTGGCGATCAACAGCACCCGGCGGGCGGCCATGATGCAGCCGATGCCCATGGTCAGGGCCTGGCGGGGTACGTCGTCAGCGCTGGCGAAGAACCGGGCGTTGGCGTCGATGGTGCTCTGGGTCAGGTCCACCACGTGGGTCTCCTTCACAAAGCAGCCGCAGGGCTCGTTGAAGCCGATGTGGCCGTTGCGGCCCAGGCCCAGCAGCTGCAGGTCGGCGTAGCCCAGGGAGCGGACCAGCTGGTCGTACCGGGCGCACTCGGCGGCAGGATCGGCGGCCAGACCGTCGGGAACGTGGGTGTTGGCCACGTCGATGTCGATGTGGTCAAAGAAGTTGGTCTGCATGAAGTAGCGGTAGCTCTGGTCATGGGTGGGGGCCAGGCCCTTGTACTCGTCCAGGTTCACGGACTGAACTTCCCTGAAGCTGAAGTCGCCCCGCTGGTTCCACGCCGCCAGCTGCTTATAAGTGCCCACGGGGGTGGAGCCGGTGGCCAGGCCCAGCACGCAGTCGGGCTTGCGGATGACCTCGGCGGAGATGAGGTTGGCGGCCCTGCGGCTCATGGCCTCGTAGTCCGCCTCCTGATAGATTCTCATAGTTGCATATCTCCTTTGTCGTTATGAGTGGTTCAGCAGTATTTGGCGATGGCCGCGTCAATCATGGCGGAGGCCTCGTCCACCACGGCCAGGTCGCTGTCGATCAGTGCGGGCAGAGGCTTGCGGACGGAGCCGATATCGCAGCCGTGCTTCTTCAAGATGGCCTTCATCACGGCGTACAGGTTGCCGTGGGCGGAGCACATCTTATAGATGATGCGGCAGATCTCATTCTGGATCTCGGCGGCCGGCTTCATCTCTCCGTTCTGATACAGGCCGTAGACCTTCAGGAACAACTCAGGCATGACCGCATAGGTGCCGCCGATGCCGCCGGTGGCGCCCATGGCCAGGCCGGAGATGAACTGCTCGTCGGGACCGTTCATCACCACGAAGTCGGGGCCGCCCTCGTCCTTCCACATCTGAATGTCCTGGGTAGGCATGGAGGAGTTCTTCACGCCGATGACCCGGGGATTTTTCTTCATCTCCTGGAGCAGGGGGATGGACAGGGCCACGCCCGCCAGCTGGGGGATATTGTAGATGATGAAGTCGGTGTTGGGAGCCGCCGCGGAGATATCGTTCCAGTACTGGGCGATGCCGTGGGGCGGCAGGTGGAAGTAGATGGGGGGGATGGAGGCGATGGCGTCCACGCCCAGAGACTCGGCGTGGCGGGCCAGCTCCTGGGAGTCGGCGGTGTTGTTGCAGGCCACATGGGCGATGATGGTCATCTTGCCGCCCACCTCGGCCATCACGTTCTCCAGAATGGTCTTGCGCTCGGCCACACTCTGGTAGATGCACTCACCGGAGGAGCCGCCCACATACAGGCCCTTCACGCCCTTGTCCAGCAGGTACTTGGCCAGCATCCGGGTACGGGCGGGACTGACGGAGCCGTCGTCCTCATAGCAGGCATAGAACGCGGGGAAAATCCCCTGGTATTTCTGAATGTCGGACATAATTGCACAGATCCTTTCCAATCGCTTTGACAAGCGGAAAATAACGGGATATCAACCCTTCACGGCACCCATCGTGATGCCCTGGGTGAAGTACTTTTGGAAGCAGAGGAACACGATGATGATGGGCACGGCGGCCAGGGCGGCACCGGCCATAATGAGGCCGAAGTCGTTGGACATTTCGCTCTGCAGGCCCGCAATGCCCAGGGCGATGGTCTTGGCCTCGGACTTGGACAGCATGATCAGCTGCAGGGGGTATTCGTTCCAGGCGTTGATGAAGGTGAAGATGGCCAGCGCGCCGATGCCGGGCTGGATGATGGGCAGTGCCACGTTCAGGAAGGTCTTGACCTCGCCGGCGCCGTCGATGCGGGCGGCCTCCAGCAGGGAGGAGGGGATGCCCTCCGAGAACTGCTTCATCAGGAATACGCCGAAGGGCCAGCCCACCACCGGGAAGATGACGGCGAAGATGGAGCCCCAGGCGGTGTCCACCAGGTGCAGCAGGGACATCTCACGCAGCAGGGGGATCAGGATGACCTGCTTGGGCAGCGCCATGGCGCACACAAACAGGGAGAACACGAAGCCCCGGCCCCAGAACCGCTTCTTCGCCAGGGCATAGCCCGCGAGAGAGGCGCTGAAGCAGGTGAGGGCCATGGCCACCACGGAGATGAACACGCTGTTGAACAGCCATCGGACGGCCAGAGGCATCCCCACGCCGAACAGCTTGGTCTGGGTTTTGAACAGGCGGGCAAAGTTATCCCAGGAGATCACCGTGGGGAACCACTTGACGGACTCGCCGGCCTTGATGATGATGTCGCTCTTCTCCTTCACGGAGCCGGTGACGATCCAGTACAGCGGGAACAGGAAGAAGATCGCAAGAGCGATCAGCAGGATGACCGTAATGATGAAATACGGCGTAATCTTTTGCCTTTTATTCATGTCCCCACCCCCTTATTCCGTAGTGCCGCCGTTCATGACCTTGAACTGCAAGGCGCTGAACAGGGCGATGACGATCGCCAGGACCACGCCCATGGCGTCGGCGTAGCCGAAGTCCTTGGTGGTGCGGAAGGCGATTTCGTATAGGTAATACATCACTGTACTTGTACTGTAATTGGGCCCGCCGGAGGTCAGCAGCTGGATCAGGGCGAAGCACTGGAAGCTGTTGATGGTGGTAATGACGGCCACATACAGGGTGGTGGGCATGATGGAAGGCCACTTGATCTTCCAGAACACCTGGAAATCAGTGGCGCCGTCCACCTGGGCGGCCTCCACCAGGGAGTGGTCCACGTTGCCCAGGGCGGAGACGTACAGCACGATGGGCTGGCCGATGGAGGTGGTAAACAGGATGAGGATGATGCACCACAGGGCCATCGTCTCACTCTCAGTCCACATGAGGCCCTGGCCGCCGCAGGCGCGGATAATGTAGTTGAACAGGCCGTTGTACTTGTCAAACATCCACTTCCACACCACCACGACGGCCACGGAGCCGGTGACCACCGGCAGGTAGAACACGCAGCGGAAGAAAGAGCGGGCGGCGGAGTGCATCTTATAGATGGCGGAGCCTACCCACAGGGAAAACGCGGTAACAGTAGGAACAGCCACCACCACGATAATGACGGTGTTTACCGCGGATTTCAGGAAAATGGGGTCCTTGAACAGACGGATGTAGTTGTCCAGGAACACGAAATGGGAGCCGGTATTGACGTTGCTGAAGTTTGAATCCGTAAAGCTGGTGACGACACCCATGGCCATAGGCGTCAGAACAAAGCCGACGAAGAAAAACAGCGCGGGGAGCAGGAATAAGTAGGAAACAATCGTCTCTCTCCGTTGGAGGACGAGACTGCGTTTGGGCACTTTGGTGGCTGCCATGGTTCCTCCTTCGTTTCTTCAAGATGTTCTCGTTAAGGGGTGCTCCCTCCCCCCGCTGGTGCAGAGGGAGGGAGCAGAGAAGTCGTTATGTTCAGCCGTTGGCGCCGGTATTGAAGGCGTCGGCAGCTTCCTGCGCGGGGGTGCCGTTGAAGACCTGCTGCAGCATGTTGAACCACAGAGGACGCATGGCGGCGAAGCCGGCACGGGTGTTGTAGTAAGGACCATAGTACTGAGACCAGGAGGCCAGCAGGCTCATCTCGTCGTTGCCCTCATACAGGTTGCCGAAGGAGGCGCGGACGGGGAAGGCGCCGGTCTGGGTAACGCTCTTGGGGCCCCACTCGGCATCGTCGCAGATGAAAGCGATGAAGCGCTTGGCGGCAGCGGCCTTGGCGTCGTCGCCGTTGTCGAACACGCAGAAGCCGTTCACCAGGTACTCCAGCTCGGGCACGCCGTCGTCAGAGGGGAAGGGAACGGAGATCTGGGTGTAATCCTCGGAAGCGTAGCTCTTGGCGTTGGAGGTGCCCCAGCAGAAGGTCATGGCGCAGGTCTCCTGCTGGAACTGCTGCAGCTCGTCGGCGGCGGCCATGGAGAAGCCGGCGTCGATGGACTTGTTGTCATACATGGTCTTCAGCAGCTCGAGGGCCTTCACGCCGTTCTCGCCCACGTTCCACTTGCCGTCGGAGCCGACGATGGTGCCGGAGTACAGGTTGTTGACGAGAGCACGGGTGCCCTGGTCACCGCCCTGGGCGCCGCAGTAAACGATACCGGGAGTCATGCACACGCCGGCGTCACGCAGAGCCTCGCACATCTTGACGAAGTTCTCGGTGGTCCAGGTGCGGTCACCTTCCAGGTTCACATACTGCAGAGCGTCGGCCTTCTCCAGCATCTCCTTGTTCAGGCCCATGTAGAAAGGAGAAGAGGAGATGGGATACATGTAGTAGGAGCCGTCGGCGCCCACGCAGGTCTCCAGCAGGCTCTCGCTGGTCAGGTCGCCCTTCAGGTCGGCGATCATGTCGTCCAGAGCCACCAGGTTGCCGGCGTTGCCGTACTCGATGATGCGGCCGGGAGCGTCGAACAGGATGTCGGGCGCGGTGCCGGCGGTGATGGCGGAGGTCAGGGCGTCGGGACCGGACTGGAAGTCGATGGTCTCAACAACGATCTTCACATCGGGGTTGGCAGCCATAAAGGCGTCGGCCAGCTCCTGCTCATAGCCGGAGTCCACACCGAAGGTGGGGAAGGCCCACCAGACGATCTCAGTCTGGGCGGCAGCGGGCTCCTTCCCCTCGTCGGCGGGGGCGGGAGTCTCTTCCTTCTTGCTGCCGCAGGCAGCCAGGGACAGGACCATGACCAGGGTCAGGGCCAGTGCAAGAAATTTCTTCATATCGATCCTCCTCAAAAAATGTTGAAAAATGCGATTTTCGGCTTCGGTGCCTATGTGCAAATTGTACAATTACAGGAAAGGCTTGTCAAGTTGTTTATAAAAAAATTTTCAAAACCGTCAAAATATGAAAAAATTTTGAAAGAACTTGTAGAATCTTCCCTGAAAACCGGGATCACACGTGCTTTTCCGAAAGCGCGTCGGCGACCAGTTCCCGGCGGTGCCGGCAGGTCTCCAGGTCCCGGCGGCACATTTCGGAGAACAGCACGTCGATCAGGTACAGCTGAGCGATGCGGGCGGCCACGGAGCCCAGCTGCAGCGGGCCCTCGGTGGAGCCGCACTGGAGCACGGTGTCCGCCAGCCCCGCACCGGGGGAGCCGGGATACCGGGTGACCAGGATGGTCCTGGCATGCTGCTGCCGGGCTACCCGCAGCACGTCCATCAGGTCCTTGGTGGAGCCCGAGTAGGAGAAGAACAGAATGACGTCCCGCTCCGTCAGGTTGGCGGCGGCAATGACCTGCATGTGGGAGTCCGCCACAGCAAAGAAGCCGGAGAAAGCGGTGGTGAACAGGTGAGCGGCCTCCTCGGCCATCAGCATGGAGCCGCCCTGGCCCATGCACAGCACCTTGTCCGCCGCCAGCAGGAGATCCGCCGCGGCCAGGATGGCCTTCGGACGGATCAGGGACTGGGTCTCCCGGATGGCGTCCATGTCCACGCCGGCCAGCTTGGCGCACAGCTCCGGCACCGTGTCCTTCGGCTGGATCTCCCCGGACAGGGGATCGGGGTCCAGCCGCGCGGCGGTGGCGGCGGCGATGGCCAGCCGGAAGGCGCTGTACCCCCGGTAGCCCATCCGGCGGCAGAAGCGGGAGATGGTGGCCTCCGCCACGCCGCAGGCTGCCGCCAGCTCGGAGATGGACATGGTCTGGGAGCGCTGGCCGTTGGCCACCACGAAAGCGGCCAGCTTCTTCTCGGAAGCGGTCAGCTGGTAGTACTCGCGGGTGATGCGGGTAAAGACGTTTTCCTCGGGCATCCAGGGATGCCTCCTTTCTGTGTGACCCGGAGCCGCTCAGCGCTCCAGCAGCTGGCTCAGCATGGTGTCACACATGATGAGGCAGCGGGGCAGATGGAAGGGGCCCTTGAAGGTGGAACCCTTTGTGGAGGGCATTGTGGGCAGACCGTCCCGGCGGAGGTAGCCGTACCACTCGCCGAATTCGGGATCGGAGAAGTGGTCCTTGCAGTAGCTGAGGGTCTTGTCAAACCAGTCCAGGTACTTCTCGTCGCCGGTGTCCCGGTAGAGCATCAGGGAGGAGATCAGGATCTCGTTGTGGGGCCACCACAGCTTCATGTCGTGCTCGTAGGCCTCAGGGGGCTTGCCCAGGCAGTCAGTGAAGTACAGCAGTCCGCCGTATTCCTTGTCCCAGCCGGCCTCAATGGCCCAGTCAAAGATCTGGGCAGCCTTCCCCACCAGCTCCTTGTCGCCGGTGCGCTGGGCGTGCTCCAGCAGGAACCACACGCCCTCAATGTCGTGGCCGGGGTTGACGATGCGGCCCTCGGTATAGTACAGCCGGGGCGTACCGTCCACGTCCACGTTCTCCAGCACGCACTTCAGCTCAGGGTGGACATGGTATTTGAAGATCTCGTCCACGCAGGCCTGGGCCCGCTCCTCGTACAGGGCCTTCCGCTCGGGGTCTACCCGCAGCAGCACGCCGGTGACGTTCAGGATGATCATGGGGATGCCGAAGGCCCGGCCGGAGCGGGTCTCAGGGATGGTCTTGGGGCCCATGCCCACAGGATCGGGCATGCCGTGGGCCAGGTCCCAGTACAGGTCGTAGGCCCGGCGGGCACGCTCCAGGTTCTCCTTCTCGCCGGTGACGCCGTAGTACTCGGCGTTGGCCAGGGCGTAGAAGGCCTCGGAGAAGTAGTAGCGGCGCTGGCGGAGAGGCTTGCCGTCCTCAGTGACGGTGAAGTACATCCGGCCGCCGGCCTCCCGGTTGATGCAGTACTTTTCCATGAAGTCCAGGCAGCTCTTGCTGGCGGCCAGCCACTCGTCCTTCACGCCGTAAGTATGGCACAGGAAGGCGAAAATCCAGCCGCAGCGGCCCTGCATCCACACGCTCTTGTCGGTGGAATAGATCTCGCCCTTGCGGTCCAGGCAGGTGTATACGCCGCCGTGTTCCCGGTCGATCCCGTTCTTCAGCCAGAAGTTGGCGCAGACGTCCAGCTCGTTCCTCACCCATTCCTGGTAGGATTGAAGTTTTGCTTTGTCCATTTTTGGGCACCATCCTTTCTTTTGATATCTCAATCATATGTCCTTTTATGCAACCCGTCAAGAAAATTTAGAAAAAAATTTTCAAACCCTTGACAAAATGAAAAAAGCTGATAGCCTAGAGGTGAAAACAGAGAATCCCGGCATGGTCGCTTACGCTACTTTTATACGATGAAAAGGAGGACCCCCGCCATGAAGTATCTTGGCATTGACGTGAACGTTAAACACCTGCCCCCGCTGGACCCCGCGTTCATTCCCCTGGGTCGCTTTTATGAGGCGTTCCTGCGGGACGCCAAAGAGCCCTTTGACGTGGCCGTGGAGCGGTCCAACGGCCAGATGGCCGTCTACCGCACCTTTGTCCACGGCACCGAGGACCTGCGGGAAGCGGATATCTATTACATCGACCGCATCATCAAGACCCTGCTGTGGATGAAGGGCGGCTTCAAGGTCTATCTGGCCGGCAACGAGGCGGTGTGCGGCGCCATGCAGGAACACTATTCCGCCGGCGGCTCCCGGGACTTCGACTTCGACTACATGGGCAATGTGTTCGAGCATCCCTTCGAGGTGGTCCGGGTGGACAAGGTGCCGGAGGAGAAGAGCTTCTCCAAGGCCATCGGCCGCCATCTGGACGGCTGCCGCATCGGCTTCGACGCCGGCGGAAGCGATCGGAAGGTCTCCGCTGTCATCGACGGCGAGAGCGTGTACAGCGAGGAAGTGGTCTGGTTCCCCAAGATCAACTCCGACCCCGATTACCACTATGACGGCATCGTCGCCGCCCTGAAGTCCGCCGCTGAGCATCTGCCCCGGGTGGATGCCGTGGGCGTCAGCTCCGCCGGTGTGTACATCGATAACCGCACCATGAACGCCTCGTTGTTCCTGAAGGTGCCCAAGGACCAGTTCGACGCCAAGGTGAAGGACATCTACATCCGGGCCATCACCGACACCTTCGGCGATGTGCCCTACGCCGTGGTCAACGACGGCGACGTCTCCGCCCTGGCCGGCGCCATGAGCCTGGAGGACAACAACGTCCTGGGCATCGCCATGGGCACCAGTGAGGCCGTGGGCTACGTGGACGAGGAGGGCAACATCACCGGCTGGCTCAACGAGCTGGCTTTCGTTCCCGTGGACGCCGCCCCCACCGCCATGGTGGACGAGTGGTCCGGTGACATCGGCTGCGGCGTCAAGTATTTCTCTCAGGACGCCGTCATCAAGCTGGCCCCCGCCGCGGGCATCGAGCTGGAGGAGAGTCTGTCTCCCGCGGAGAAGCTGAAGGTGGTCCAGGGGCTGATGGAGCAGGACGATCCCCGCGCCGCCAAGATTTATGAGAGCATCGGCGTGTATCTGGCCCACTCCCTGGCCCTGTACTATGACCTGTACGGCTACCGCCATGTGCTGTTGCTGGGCCGGGTCATGAGCGGCAAGGGCGGTGATCTGCTGTTGGAGACCTGCAAGCAGGTCCTGGCCGACGAGTACGCCCGGGTCAATGAAAAGATCCACCTGGCCCTGCCCGACGAGAAGTTCCGCCGTGTGGGCCAGTCCGCCGCCGCCGCCAGCCTGCCGGAGATCGTGCGGTAACACCATGAAGAAGCATATCGTTTGCCTGGGGGATTCCAACACCCACGGCTACTGCCCCGACCCCAGTGACTGCGCCGACGGCGCCCTCTCCCGGTTTAACGAGGAGGAGCGGTGGACCTGCCTGCTGCAAAAGCAGCTGGGGGATGCGTACCTGGTGGTGGAGGAGGGCCTCTCCGGCCGCACCACCGTCTTTGACGACCCGGTGGAGGAGGGCATGGCGGCCCTGCCCTGCCTGTACGCCATCCTGAAAAGCCACAAGCCGGTGGACCTGCTCATCGTCATGCTGGGCACCAACGACACCAAGGAGCGGCTGGGCGCCAACGCCTACGTCATCGGCAAGGGGATGGAACGTCTGCTGGAAAAGGCCCGGAGCATCGATTGCTGGGGCCCGGGGGGCAAACCAAACATTCTGCTCATTGCCCCGCCGGCCATCGGCGAGGGGCTGAAGGACTCCGACGTGGCGGAGGAGATGGGCGCGGGCGCCGTGGAGAAATCCCGGCAGGTGCCCGCCCGGTTCCAGGCCGCGGCGGAGGAGACCGGCGCCCGCTTCCTGGACGCCGGCGCACTGGGATGCACCTTTAACCAGGTGGATTTCATGCACCTGACCCGTGCCAGCCACGCCAGGCTGGCGGAGGCGCTGGCAAAGCTGGTGCCGGAGCTGCTGTGACCAATCAAAAACGTCGTGGAGAGATCCTCCACGACGTTTCAGCTTGTCGAAAAACGTCTGCTTAAAGCAACTGGGTTGCATTTTGCAGGG
>CAMCDX010000011.1 GCA_945873695.1 uncultured Clostridia bacterium
TCGAGGTATTGTGAAGGCGTCGAAAAAGTCCGTCGGACTTTTTCGACAGCCTGGGCACCGCGTTCCGCTTGCGGAACGCGGTGCTTTTTTTGCTTTGCGGCAGAAAAGCGGCTGAAAAGTGTATGCACAGGATGGACAAATAACGGCGGAAATGCCGGAGTGAATTTGTGCAAAACAACATAACATGCAGGAAAGTTTTCAAGAATATACAGATATTGCAAGATAAAAGTCAGTTGCTTGCAGAAAATCGAGAAAAATTCACAAAACCTCTTGAAAAATGAAGGAGAGTAAGGTATGATATGCAAGTACTTGCAAGACCCCGCAAACCAAACAAGAAAAGAGGAAGTTTGAGATGAAGAAGTTTTTCTCCCTGCTGATGGCCGTTATGATGATGGCCACCGTCCTGGCCGGCTGCGGCGATTCCGCTGAGAAGCCTGCCGACACCAAAGAGCCCGCCCAGTCCGAGCCCCAGGCTCCCACCGCTGCCGGCAGTGAGCTGACCTTCACCACCGGCGGTTCCTCCGGTACTTATTTCGCCTTCGGCTCCGTGCTGGCCGGTCAGGTCAGCAGCTCCACCGACAGCAAGGTCACCGCCGTGGAGGGCAAGGGCTCCCAGGGCAACATCGAGCTGATGGACATGGGAGGCGCCCAGCTGGGCTTCGTCCAGTCCGACGTGATGAGCTACGCCTATGAGGGCACCAACCTGTTCGCCGACTTCGGCAAGGTGGACTGCTTCTCCACCGTGGCCGCCCTGTACATGGAGCAGGTCCAGATCGTCACCTGCGATCCCACCATCAAGACCGTGGCCGACCTGAAGGGCAAGAACGTCTCTGTGGGCGATTCCGGCTCCGGCGTGTTCTACAACGCCGTGGATGTGCTGGGCGCTTACGGCCTGGACATCGAGAAGGATATCAACCCCACCTACCAGGGCTTCGGCGACAGCGCCGAGGCGCTGAAGGACGGCAAGATCGATGCCGCCTTCGTGGTTGCCGGTGCTCCCACCACGGCTATCGTGGAGCTGTCCAGATCCAAGCCCACCTATCTGGTGAGCCTGGACGACGAGCATATTGACGCCCTGCTGGCCAAGTCCCCCTATTACAGCAAGTACGTCATTGACGCCGACGTGTACGGCCTGGAGTCTGATACCACCACCGTGGCTGTGGGCGCCGTGGTCATCGCCCGTGACGACGTCTCCGAGGATGATGTGTACAACTTCTGCTCTGCCGTGTTTGAGAACATCGACGCCATCACCGCCGTCCACGCCAAGGGCGCTGAGCTGAATCTGGAGTTCGCTACCTCCGTCACCTCCGTGCCTTATCATCCCGGCGCCGCCAAGTATTTTGCCGAGAAGGGCATCACTGTCCCCACCAAATAAGAGGGCGTTAAGAACTTGCGAAAAAAGTGATAAACCCTCCGAGAGGCTGCGGCGGGCCATGCCCGCCGCAGTCCCTTGTCGGTTTTGCGGGACGGATGCGTTCGCATCGGAAACGGCGCGAAGGCATATGTTTCGCAGCCAAACTGAAGTAAGGAAGCGAGGAAAACAGTATGAGCTTTTGGAAAAAGGACGAGAAAGCTCCCGTGAATACCGCCCCGGTGGAAGATACCGGCGTCGGTACTGCCGCCGATGTGGACGCGGTGATGAAAAAATATGACCGGGAATCCAACGTTCGGGTATGGGAGGGCACGCCGAAGACCGTGGTGAAGGCCCTGATGGCGCTGTTCTCCGTGTACAGCATTTATGTCACGCTGTTCAGTACCGCTCTGCCGGAGATCCGGCTGTCTGTCTTCCTGGCCTCCATTCTGGTCATGGGATATCTGAACTTCCCCGCCCGGAAGGGCCACGTGAAGGTCAATTCCATGCCCTGGTACGACGTGATCATCATGGTGCTGGGCGCCGGCTCATTTTTGTACTACGCCGCCAATGCGGAGCGGATCATCAAGCTGTCCCTTCGGGCTACCAAGGAGCCGCTGCTGCTGGTCATCGGCGTGCTGGGCATTCTGGCGCTGATCGAACTGTGCCGCCGCAGCGTGGGCCTGCCCATTTTGTGCGTAGTGGGTGCCCTGCTGGTGTACACCTTTACCCGGGTCCAGTGGAAGCTGGTCATCTATAACCTGTTCTATACCACCACCGGCGTGATGAACACCCCCATCAATGTCTGCGCCAAGTACATCGTGGTGTTCATCATCTTCGGCGCCTTCCTGGAGCGGACTGGCATCGCCCAGTTCTTCATCAGCCTGGCCAACGCCATCGCCGGCTCCTCCGCCGGCGGCCCCGCTAAGGTCGCCGTCATCTCCTCCGCCCTGTGCGGCATGGTGTCCGGCTCCTCCGTGGGCAATACCGTCACCACCGGCTCCGTCACCATCCCCATGATGAAGAAGACCGGCTACGCCGGCGAGTTTGCCGGCGCCGTGGAGGCTGCCGCCTCCACTGGCGGCCAGATCATGCCCCCCATCATGGGCGCCGCAGCCTTCTTGATGGCGGAGTATATGAACGTCAGCTACGCCACTGTGGCCCTCACCGCCATCCTGCCCGCCGTGCTGTATTTCACCGGCATCTACATCGCCGTCCACCTGGAAGCCAAGAAGCTGGGATTGAAGGGCATTCCCAAGGACCAGCTGCCCAAGTTCCGGGTGCTGGTAAAGAAGATTTACCTGCTGGCGCCCCTGGTAGTGCTGGTGGGCATGGTGGCCACCAACATGAAGACCATGCAGTTCTCCGCCGCCGTGGCCATCCTGGTGGCCATCCTGGTGGGCCTCATCAATCCTGATGACCGCCTGACCTTCTCCAAGTTCGTGGACGCCCTGGAGGCCGGCGGCAAGGGCACCATCACCGTGGCCGTGGCCTGCGCCATGGCCGGCATCGTGGCCGGCTGCATCACCGTCACCGGCCTGGCCTCCAAGCTCATCACCGCCATCGTCTCTGTGTCCTCCGGGCATATGATGATCGCCCTGGTGCTGACCATGCTGTGCTGCATCGTGCTGGGTATGGGCGTGCCCACCACCGCCAACTACTGCATCATGGCCGCTACCTGCGCTCCCATCCTGATGAACCCCGCCATCGGCGTCACTCCCATGGCGGCCCACTTCTTCGTGTTCTACTTCGGCATCGTGGCGGACATCACCCCGCCGGTGGCTCTGGCGGCCTACGCCGGCAGCGCCATTGCCAAGGCGCCGCCCATGAAGACGGCCATCAACGCCACTAAGCTGGCCATCGCCGCCTTTATCGTGCCCTATATCTTCGCTATGAATCCCGCCATGCTGCTGGTGAACGTGGAGAGCGTCTTCCAGGTGGTCCAGATTATCATCAGCTCCCTGATCGGCCTGTTCGGTGTGGCCGCGGCTCTGAACGGCTTCCTGTATCGCAGGATCAACCCCCTGTTCCGGCTGCTGCTGGCCGCCGGCGGCCTGGGCATGATGATCCCCGGGACCCTGACCGACGTGGTCGGCCTGGTGGTGGTGGTCGGCATCGTCTTCCTCCAGCGCGCCGCCGCCAAGCGGAGCCCGGAGCTCCAGTAAAATGTCTGAGGCCGCTCCCTGAAAGGGGAGCGGCCTTCAGCTTGTCGAAAAACCACTGCTTAAAGCAACTGGGTTGCATTTTGCAGGGGGAGTACGAGGGGGCGGGAGCCCCTTCGTGTGGAATCAAATGCCTGCAAAAAGCCTGCGCCAGCAGGCGTTTGCGCCGCGCAGCGGCAGATTTTCGGGCAGCAGAGCGGCCAGAAAATCGAGGTATTGTGAAGGCGTCGAAAAAGTCCGTCGGACTTTTTCGACAGCCTGAGGCCGCTCCCTGAAAGGGGAGCGGCCTTTTCCGTTTTCGGGGGAAATCGAGGGTCAAAAACTGTTACTGTTTTGTTGTTGTTTTAGGAAACAGGCTGTACTAGCATAGATGGTACAGTTGCAGTGGACTACCGAAAAGGAGAACAGATCATGGCTGAAGTGAAAGAAATGGATCAGGCGCCCCAGACGGAAGCTCTGGAGCAGACCGCGCCGGCCCCGGCGGAGACCGGTGGGGAGCAGGCAGCCAAGCGCAAGCCCATGTCTCCCAAGAAGCGGCGGAGGCTCATCCGGCGGGTCGTGGCCCTGGTGGTTGTATTGGCCCTGGCCGCCGCCGGCTTCAAGTTCCTGGGCGGCAAGGGGGAAGAGGAGGGCCAGGTGGTGGTGGACGTGGTCCAGTACGGCTCCATCACCTCTGTGGTGGAGAGCAGCGGCCTCACCAAGGCAAAAAACAGCGAGACCATCACCCTCACTACCGCCGGCACCGTGACCGATGTGTTCGTGACGGAGGGCCAGATGGTAAACGAGGGCGATCCCCTGTTCATCATTGATTCTCCCGCGGCCCAGACCGCCGTGGAGAAAGCCCGCAGCAATGTGGAGGGCTATGAGAAGCAGTTGGCCACCGCCCAGAAGGATATCGCGGGACTGAATCTGGCCCCCTCTTATCCGGGCAAGCTGATGGACACTGTGACGCTGAATCCCGGCGACAGCATTTCCAAGGGACAGAAGGTGGCTACCCTGGCGGACGATACCCGCCTGCGGCTGACCCAGTATTACAGCTATGCCTATGAAGGCAGGTTGAAGGCCGGCCAGACCGTGGATGTGTCCATCCCGGCCCTGATGACCACGGTGCCGGGCCGTGTGGATACGGTCCATATGGTCAGCCGCATCACCCCGGAGGGCTCCAAGCTCTTCTCAGCGGAGATCATCCTTGAGAACGAGGGTGCCCTGACGGCGGACATGACCGCCTCCGCCACCACGGTGGTGAACGGCGAGACCGTGTATCCCTACGAGCCCGGAAAGCTGGAATACTACCGGGTGGGCGACCTGTGCTCCACCGTCAGCGGTACGGTGATCTCCAGCAGCCTGGTGGATTATCTGCAGGTGACGTCCGGCCAGGTGCTGGTGCGCATCGACGGCGAGGAGAGCGAGAGTGAGATCTTCACCATCCAGCAGAGCATGGAGACCGCTCAGGAGGAGCTGCGGGTGGCGGAGGAGAATCTGGCCAACTGCAGCGCCGTGGCTCCCATCAGCGGCAAGGTCATCGGCCTGGCGGTCAGCACCGGCGGCGAGGTGGCAGCCAACACTGCTGTGGTTACCATTTCCGACACCAGCACCATCACCGTGAACGCCAATGTGGATGAGCGGTACATCAGCTATATCAAGCCGGGCATGATGGTGGAGCTTGACCAGTGGGGCACCTTTGGCATGGGCACCGTGGAGAGCGTCAGCCTCTCCAGCACCATCAACAACGGCGTGGCCACCTATCCCGTGGTCATTTCCGCCGACAACTATGACGAGACCCTCCAGGTCAACAGCAACATCAACTTCAAGATCACCGCCAGCCAGAACGACAACTGCCTGGTGCTGCCCATTCAGTCCGTCCGAACCGTTGGCCTGGAGGATGGCTCCATGGCCACGGTGGTCTACGTGAAGGCCGACAGTATGCCGGAGAACGCCATCGAGGTGCCCTATGCCGACGAGGAGATCCCCGAGGGCTTCTGGCCGGTGCCTGTGGAGATCGGCATCCAGGACAACTACAATGTGGAGATCAAGTCCGGCGTGGAGGAAGGCGCCGAGGTCTTCACGCAGATCCTGAGCGCCCAGGTCTGGGGTTGACGCCATGGCGAGTTTGGTAGAACTGCGGAACGTCTATAAGATCTACGGCGAGGGCCTGGAGAGCGAGGTCCGCGCCCTGGACGGCGTTTCCCTGACCATTGAGAAGGGAGAGTTCGTGGCAGTGGTGGGCCAGTCCGGCTCCGGCAAGTCCACTATGATGAACGTGCTGGGCTGCCTGGACATCCCCACCCGGGGCGACTATTTCCTGGACGGCACCGACGTCCGGGAGCTGACGGACAAGGCGCTCTCCCGCATTCGGAACAAGCAGATCGGCTTTATTTTCCAGCAGTATAATCTGATCCAGAGCCTCAGCGTTCTGGAAAACGTGGAGCTGCCCCTGATCTATCAGGGCATCGACCCCATCGACCGCCGGGACATGGCCATGGAGGCCCTGAAGCGGGTGGGACTGGCGGACCGTTACCGCCACAAGCCCACCCAGATGTCCGGCGGCCAGCAGCAGCGGGTGGCCATCGCCCGGGCTATCGCCACAAAGCCCCCCATCATCATGGCGGACGAACCCACCGGCGCCCTGGATTCCCGCACGGGTCTGGAGGTGCTGAAATTCCTCCAGCAGCTGAACAAGGAGGGCAGCACCGTCATCCTCATCACCCACGACAATGGCATCGCCGCCACGGCGCGGCGCATCGTGCGGCTGGCCGACGGCAAGATTGTGGAGGACCGGGAACAGGAGGTGGACTGGCTGTGAATATCCGACAGGCATTCAAAATGGCCTGGAAGTCCATCTGGGGCAAGAAGGGCCGGTCCGCTCTGACCATCCTGGGCATCTTCATCGGTATTGCCGCTGTTATGACCATCGTCTCGGTGATGGAGGGCATGAAGCAGAAGTCCATGGAGCAGTTTGAGGCCATGGGCACCAACCGTATCACGGTGGACATCTATTCCTGGTCTTGGGACGAGGAGGGTAATCAGATCTCCAAGGACTACTTCCCGGACCTGTACGATTACTGCAACAGCCTGAAGGAATACGTGGTGGGCACCACGCCGACCGCCTGGGCCAACGTGACGGTCACTTACGGCACCAAATCCTCCGCCAATATGGAGTGGGAGTACGACGACAACTGGAACGTCATCAGCGCGCCGCCGGACCAGTTTTACGGCAGCGACCAGTACAGTGTCTGCAATAATCTGACCATCGCCAAGGGCCGGGACCTGGCCTATCTGGACGTGGAGAGCTACCATCAGGTCTGTGTGCTGGGCGCCAAGGCCGCCAGGATCTTTTTCGGCACCGCAGATCCTGTGGGAAAGATCATGCAGGTCAACGGCCAGAACTTCGAGGTGGTAGGCGTCTATGCGGCCCGGGTGGATCCGGACAGCAGCAACGCCCAGATGGATAATTTCATCGTCTATCCCTACACCGCCAGGCGGGTGCTGGGCGGCGGCGACATCACACAGTTCCTGGTGAAGGCCCGGGACTCCGAGAGCATGACGGAGACCATCTCCCGGCTGGGCGGATTTTTGAAGGGGCTTGTGGACCAGAACACCGGTGGCTACAACGTGTACTCTGAGAGCCGGTGGCAGGAACAGTCCAACGAGTACCTGACCATGATCTCCCTGGTGCTGGGCGGCATCGCGGCTATCTCTCTGGTAGTAGGCGGCATCGGCATCATGAACATCATGCTGGTGACGGTGACGGAGCGCACCCGGGAGATCGGCATCCGCCGGGCCATCGGCGCCCAGCGCAGCAGCATCGTGGCCCAGTTCCTCATTGAGGCGGCCATGCTCTGCGGCATCGGCGGCATCATCGGTATCTTGGTGGGAACCCTGGGAAGTGTGGTGCTCAGTACCCTGCTGATGCAGATGACCATCTATCCGCCGGTCAAGGTGACCATCGGGGCCTTCGCCCTGTCGGTGGCCCTGGGCATCATCTTCGGCATCTATCCGGCGGCGAAAGCATCGAAGCTCCAGCCTGTGGAAGCCCTGCGGGCGGAATGAGAGGAAGGACACTATGAAGAAACGAATCGTAAGTCTGCTGCTGGCGGCGGCGCTGGCCGCGTCGCTGCTGGTGCTGCCGGCGGGGGCCGCCTACACGGACACCGTCGTCTTTTCCGACGTGGGGGACAGCACCACCGCCATGGCGGTGGAGAGCCTGCGCCTGATGGGGGTGCTGGACGGCTACCAGGACGGTACCTTCCGGCCAAACGCCAACCTGACCCGGGCCCAGTTCTGCAAGATGGCGGTGTACGCTATGAACGGGGCCGGCGAGCTGGGGCGCTACCGCACCGTCACCGTGTTCCCGGACGTGAAGCCCAGCCACTGGGCGGCGGCCTATATCAACATGGCAGCCAAGGGCAAGGGCATCATCGCCGGCTTCGCCGACGGCCGGTTCCACCCCGACCAGACTATCACCGTGGGCCAGGCCGTGACCATCCTCATGCGGCTGCTGGGCTACAAGGATGAGAACATGGGCGGCATCTGGCCGGAGAGCTATATGGCGGAGGCCGCCGTCATCGGCCTTACCGACGGCGTCTCCACCAATGCCTACGCCGCCCTGACCCGGGGCCAGGCGGCAAGGCTGTTTTTGAACCTGCTGCGGGCGGACACCGTGAAGGGCGGTTCCTACCTCTCCACCCTGGGCCAGGTCCGGGAGGACCAGGTGCTGGTGACCTCCAGCGCCGAAGGCCCCGACGGACGGAACAACTGCATGCAGCTGGGCTCCGGCGACACGGTCTATCAGCTGGCGGGCGGCAAGGCCTCCAACGGGATGCTCAACGGCCGCAAGGGCACCCTGCTGCTGGACCAGCAGGGGAAGGTCCTGACCTTCGTCCCCGACGCGGTGGGCAGCACCAGGGTCATCACCCTGGCCACCGCCAAGGCTACCCAGGTCACCGATACCGCCGGGGCAAAGTATCTCCTCACCGGGGACACCCCCGCCTATTACAACGGCGAGCAGAAGGACTGGAGTGAAGTCTACGCCTGGGTGAACGCCGGCAGCTCCGTGACGCTGTACCTGGGAGCCTCCGGCAGGGTAGAGTACGTCTTCGTAGGCGGCGGTACTGCCGCCAGCGCCGCGGTGGTCGTCTATGACCAGGGCTCCACCAAGGGCTTTGAATCCCTCACCGGCGGCGCCACCGGCTTTGCCATCTACAAAAACGGCGTGAAGGCATCCGCCGGCGACATGCGCAAGTACGACGTGGCAACCTATTCCGCCACGACCAATACCATCCGGGTGTGCGACACCCGCGTCACCGCCTACTATGAGAGTTGCTATCCCAATCCCCAGGAGCCCTCCAGGGTGACGGTGCTGGGCCGTGAGTTCGACGTGCTCTCCACCGCCATGGACAGTCTCTCCCAGTTCCGCCCCGGCGACCAGGTGACGCTGCTGCTGACCGAGGATAATCAGGTTGCCGGCGCGGTGAAGTCCGGCACCGCCGGCGCCTCCGGCAACGCCGTGGGCATCGTGAAGTCCCTGTCCACTACCAGCGCTGCTGTGGCGCTGCTGTGCGGCGTCACGGTGAAGGGCTCCGTGAGCCTGACCCAGTCCAAGGTGGACCAGCTGGAGGGCCAGCTGGTGCGGGTGACCTCCACCAAGAAGGGGGCCCTGAACCTCACCGGCCTCACCGGCGGCGCCGGCGGCGACCTGGATGTGGCGGCCCGGACCCTGGGCAGCAAGGAGCTGGCAGACAACGTGATGATCTTCCGGCCTGGCAGTGACGGCCTGGAGGCCGTGGCTCTGTCTCAACTGGAGAGCGCCGTCATCCCCCGCGGGGATATCACCTACGCTGCCACTGACTGGGCCGGCCGGGTGAAGATCATCGTCCTGGGCGGCGAGAGCGGCAGCAATTACACCTACGGCCGGGCTATCGTCCGGACGGAGGAGGGCATCCAGGTGTGGGTGCCTGACCAGGGACATGAGGACGAGGCACCCAACGAGGGCGTCAACGGTCACTACGAGACGGAACGGGGCAAGCGGACCATCGAGGTGGAGTACGGCAACGGCAAGAGCGTGGGGCCCTATGAGAGCGGCTATGACGCCAAAAACGGCGCCTACGTGGGTGTGACCACCAACGGCAGCCGCATTACCGGCCTGGTAGAGCTGACCCGGCTGAAGGACGTGTCCAACAACGCCTGGAGCGGCCAGGGGGCCGTCACCGTGGGCGGACGGACTTACACCGTTCCCAGCGATGTGGGCTGCTACAACAAGACCACCAAGACCTGGATGACGTTGTCCCAGGCACACGCCTACGCCGGCACGGCGGACCTGTATGTGAGGAATGGCGTGGTCCGGATCATCGAGGTGAGCTGAGAGAATCGCTTCCGTTTTAAAGGAACAGACGCAAAAAAGGAACGCCCGACGGGCGTTCCTTTTTATGCTTCACACCACCTGGAACAGGTAGAATTTTAAATAATTGGTCTCTTCCACACCCCAGAGAATGGGGTGGTCGCAGCTCTGCTGGCGGGCTTCAATCTGCCGCAGCTGGACGCCGGCGTCTTTCGCGGCGTCGTGGAGCATGGCAATGAACTTCTCCTCTGTTGCGAAGTGGGAGCAGGAGCAGGTGGCAAGGTAGCCGCCCCGGGGCAGCAGCCGCATGGCCCGGTAGTTGATCTCCTTGTAGCCGGTGATGGCGTTGGCCACGGTCTTGCGGCTCTTGGTGAAGGCCGGCGGGTCCAGGATGATGAAGTCATACTTCGGAGGCTCCTTTTCCAACTGGGGCAGCAGGTCGAACACGTTGGCGGCCACGCAGTCCACCACATCCGATAAGCCGTTGCGCTCCGCGTTGGCCCGGGCCATCTCCACGGCGGACTCCGACACGTCCACGGCGGTGACGTGCTTCGCCCCGCCCAAAGCGGCGTTCAGGGCGAAGGAGCCGGTGTGGGTGAAGCAGTCCAGCACCGTCTTGCCCCGGGCCAGCCGGGCCACGGCCCGGCGGTTGTACTTCTGGTCCAGGAAGAAGCCGGTCTTCTGGCCGTTCTCCACGTCCACCAGGTACTTCACCCCGTTTTCCGTGATCTCCACGACGGGGGATTCCGGTGTCTCCTCGCCGGGCAGGGGGAACCAGGCCTTGTACTGGGGCAGGCCCTCCTTGTCCCGCAAGGCCACGTCATTGCGCTCGAATACGCCCCGGATGGGCTGGCCGTCCTCCCGGAGAATGCGAACCAGGGCGGGGAGAAGCGTTTCCTTGATGCCCTCCATGCCAACGGAAAGCACCTGGACGGAGAGGAGGTCGTGGAACTTGTCCACCGTCAAACCGGGGAAGGCGTCGGCCTCGCCGAAGATGACGCGGCAGCAGTCCAGGTCCTCGGGAGCCATGACGGACTTGCGGTAGTCCCAGGCCCAGCGGAGCTTCCGGACCCAGAAGGCCTCGTCAAAGCGGTCGTTGGCGTTCCGGGAGATCAGGCGGACACGGATCTTGGACTGCTCTGACAGGAAGCCTGTGCCAAGATATCGGCCTTTTTTGCTTAATATATCCACTAATTTTCCGTTTTCCGGGGTGCCCTCCACAGACAATACCTCCTGGTCATAAACCCAGGGGTGGCCCCGGAGAATGGCCGCCTCCGCCTTGGGAGTGATGGTAAAACGTGGGTAGCTGCGCTCTGCTTTCATAGGCTCTCTCCTTATCGCTGGCATCTGTTTCTTTCGTAGTTTATCACATCCGGCCGGGAAATGCCATATGAATAGAAGGAGAAGGAGGGACCCTTATGCCTATTATTTATCTGAGTCCGTCTACCCAGGAGTGGAACATGTACGTCACCGGCAGCGGCTCTGAGGAGTACAACATGAACCTGCTGGCGGACGCCCTGGTGCCCTACCTGGTGTCCAACGGCATCCAGTACACCCGCAACAGCCCGGATATGACCGCCGCCTCCTCCATCCGGCAGGCCAATGCCGGCGATTACGACTTTTACCTGGCCCTGCACTCCAACGCCGCCCCGGAGGGGCGCTACGGCGAGGAACGGGGCATCATCGCCTTCTACTATCCCGGCAGCACCGAGGGTCAGCGGGGCGCGGAGCTGATCGCCGAGGAGCTGCGGCGGATCTATCCCCTGCCCCAGAAGGTCAGCACCCGGGCCACCACCACCCTGGGAGAGGTGCGGCTGTCCCGGGCGCCGGCGGTGCTGGTGGAGATCGGTTACCACGACAACTGGTCCGATGCCACCTGGGTGGAGGGCCACATGGACGCCATCGCCCAGCAGCTGGCCCGGGCCCTGACCCGGTTCTTCGGCCTGCCCTTCATCTATCCCATGGACCCCGTGGGCGGTACGGTGGCGGTGAGCTACGGCACGCTGAACCTCCGGGACCGGCCCTCCCCCGACGGCACCGTCATCGCCAACATGCCCTCCGGCGCCGCCGTGACGGTCTACGGCGAGTGGCAGGGGTGGTACGTGGTGCATTACGGGGACCTGGTGGGATATGCGGCGGCGGCCTATATTGACACGTGAGACGGCGTCACTATATTTTGAAGCCGCCAAAGAAAAAAGCACCATATCTTTGGACCCGGAGCCGGGCTTCAGGGGAAGAAACACTTGACAGAAATGGGGTAAATGATTAAACTAAAAAAGGATAATCATCGGCAGGCAACAGGGGTGCCCGCCGGTCGTTTTCTGTAACTTGCACATCATATACACCGACCAATACCGGAATACAGGAGGTAGAAGAAATCATGGAAGCCATCATCGGCGTGATCGCGCTGATTGTCGGCTGCGTGATCGGCTTCCCTCTCGGTATTCGCTATCGGAAGAACGTCTCCGAAAAGGAAATCTCCAGCGCTGAAGAAGAGGGAAAGCGCATTATCAACGAGGCCATCAAGAGCGCGGAATCCAAGAAGCGCGAGGCCCTGCTGGAAGCAAAAGAAGAGATCCTGAAAAACCGCAGCGAGTATGAGAAGGAAGTAAAAGAGCGCAGAGCCGATCTGCAGCGGCAGGAAAACCGCCTGCAGCAGAAGGAAGAGAACCTCGACCGCAAGACCGAGGCCATCGAGAAAAAGGAAGAGTCCCTGGCCCAGAAGCACGCGGCCATCGACAAGGAAAACGAGGAGATCAAGGTCATCAAGCGCAGCCAGACCGAGATGCTGGAGCGCATCTCCGGCTTTACCGCCGAGGAGGCGAAGCAGTACCTGATCGACCAGGTGGAAGCCGAAGTGACCCACGAGACCGCCCTCAAGATCAAAGAGGTCGAGTCCCGGATGAAGGAAGAGTGCGAGGCCCGTGCCCGCGAAGTGGTGGCCCAGGCCATCCAGCGCTGTGCCGCGGACCAGGTGGCCGAAATGACCGTCAGCGTGGTTCCCCTGCCAAATGACGAGATGAAGGGCCGCATCATCGGCCGTGAGGGCCGCAACATCCGCACCATCGAGACGCTGACCGGCGTGGACCTCATCATCGACGATACGCCGGAGGCTATCACCGTCAGCTGCTTTGAGCCTGTCCGCCGGGAGATCGCCCGGCTGGCCCTGGAGAAGCTGATCTCCGACGGCCGTATCCATCCCACCCACATTGAGGAGATGGTGGAGAAGGCCCGCCGTGAGGTGGACGCCACCATCAAGGCCGAGGGCGAGCGGGTCGTCTTCGAGTGCGGCGTCCGCAATCTCCACCCCGAACTGGTGAAGATGCTGGGCCGCCTCCACTACCGCACCAGCTACGGCCAGAACGTTTTGCAGCACTCTGTGGAGGTGTCTCACATCGCCGGCATGATGGCCGCCGAGCTGGGCGCCGACGTCCAGGCTGCCAAGCGGGCCGGCCTGCTCCACGACCTGGGGAAGTCCGTCGACCATGAGATGGAGGGCACCCATGTGGCTTTGGGCGTGGAGTTCGCCCGGAAGTACAAGGAGCGGGAGGACATCATCCACGCCATCGAGGCCCATCACAACGATGTAGAGCCCCGGACCATTATTGCATGTCTGGTCCAGGCCGCGGACGCTATTTCCGCAGCCCGTCCCGGCGCCCGCCGCGAGAATTTGGAGAATTACATCAAGCGGCTGGAGCAGCTGGAGACCATCACCGGCTCCTATCCCGGCGTGGACAAGGCCTACGCCATCCAGGCCGGCCGCGAGGTCCGCGTGATGGTGAAGCCTGAGCAGGTCAGCGAGGACCAGATGGTCATCCTGGCCCGGGACCTGGCCAAGAAGATCGAGGAAGAGATGGAATATCCCGGTCAGATCAAGGTCCACGTCCTGCGGGAGACCAAGGTGGTCGAATACGCCAAATAAGAGAAGAGAGCGCCGTGAGGCGCTCTCTTTTTGCTATGATCCGATAATTCGGAGCGGGATCAGGGGCTGGTGGTTGACAATTCCATATCATATGGATTACAATGTAAATTCAGTGAAAACCGTGTGAATACACAATATTGATCGATAAAGGACTTGAGAATATGGCACAGGATAAAAGACAAGTGGACGCCATCACGGCCCGTGATGTGGATTTCGCCCAGTGGTATACCGACGTTTGCAAAAAGGCGGAGCTGATCGACTACACCTCCGTCAAGGGTATGTTTATCTACCGTCCCTATGGCTACGCCATCTGGGAGAACATCCAGCAGGAGATGGACCGGCGGTTCAAGGAGACGGGCCATGAGAACGTCTATCTCCCCGTTTTGATCCCGGAGTCCCTGCTCCAGAAGGAGAAGGACCACGTGGAGGGCTTCGCCCCCGAGTGCGCCTGGGTCACCATGGGCGGCAGCGAGAAGCTGGAGGACCGGCTGTGCATCCGCCCCACCTCTGAGACGCTGTTCTGCGAGCATTACGCCACCGTCATCCACTCCTGGCGGGACCTGCCCAAGAAGTACAACCAGTGGTGCTCCGTCCTGCGGTGGGAGAAGACCTCCCGTCCCTTCCTGCGCCACCGGGAGTTCCTGTGGCAGGAGGGCCACACCATGCACGCCACCGAGGAAGAGGCCAGGGAAGAGACCATGATGATCCTGAACATCTATGCCGACTTCATGGAGAACTACCTGGCCATGCCCGTTATCCGGGGCCGCAAGACCGACAAGGAGAAGTTCAAGGGCGCTGAGGAGACCTACACCGTGGAGTGCATGATGCACGACCACAAGGCCCTCCAGGCCGGCACCAGCCACTACTTCGGCGACGGCTTCGCCAAGGCCTTTGACATCACCTTCACCGGCAAGGACAACCAGCTCCACCACCCCCACCAGACCTCCTGGGGCGTATCCACCCGCATGATCGGCGGCATCATCATGACCCACGGCGACGACAACGGCCTGGTGCTGCCTCCCCGGGTGGCTCCCATCCAGGCGGTGGTCATCCCCGTGGCCCAGCACAAGCCCGGCGTTCTGGACGCCGCTAACGGCCTGAAGGATCGCCTGACGGCTGCCGGCATCCGCTGCAAGCTGGACGATTCCGACAACTCCCCCGGCTGGAAGTTCGCCGAGTATGAGATGAAGGGCGTGCCCCTGCGGGTGGAGATCGGGCCCAAGGACATGGAGAAGGAGCAGTGCGTCATCGCCCGCCGGGACAACGGCGAGAAGGTGTTCGTGCCTCTGGCGGAGCTGGAGACGGCGGTGAAGAAGCTGCTGGACGACGTCCACCACAACATGTTCGCCATGGCTCTGAAGAACCGGGAGGACAACACCTTTGACATCAAGACTCCTGAGGAGGCAAAGGCCATCGCCGAGGGCGCCGGCGGCTTCCTGCGGTCCAAGTGGTGCGGCAGCCTGGAGTGCGAGCTGGCGATGAAGGAGCGGGCTGGCGTCAGCTCCCGCTGCATGCCTCTGGCTCAGAGCGGTACCGAGGGCGTGTGCCCTGTGTGTGGCAAGAAGTGCACCACCGATATCTACTGGGGCGTGGCTTACTAAAAGTAACTCTGCGAGGCTTTTCAACTGCGCGGAGCCCGCGAAACCGCGGGCTCCGCTGTTTTTATAAGGAGTGTTTATGAAAAAACGACTGTTGGCGGCGGCGCTGGCCTGCGCGCTGCTGTCCGGCTGTGGCGGGACCGCTGAAATACTGGCGCTGCCGGAGACGGAGGAGGGGGAGACCATTGCCTACGTGCCCCTGGACGACCGGCCGGACAACGTGGAGCGGGTGGTGTATCTGGCGGAATCCCTGGGGTATACGCTGGAGCTGCCGGAACTGGACCTGTACCGGACCCGGCTGGACCACCAGCCACGCAATGAGAACGATACCCAGTACGGGAACTTGGCGGCGCTGTACGAGTGGGTGCTGGACCAGGAGGCGGCGGGGTGCGACCGGTACATCCTGTCCCTGGACCAGCTGCTGTCCGGGGGCCTGGTGAACTCCCGGCACACGGCGGAGACCCTGGCCGTCACGCTGTCCGACGGGAGGTCGATGAAGGACACGGAGCTGCTGGAGGGACTGCTGGCGGCCCTGGCGGCGGATGAGAACAACCGGGTGTGGCTGCTGGACAGCGTCATGCGGCTGGCCCCTACTGTGGGGTACGCGGGCTTCGGAATCGAGGAGTACAACGCTCTGCGATCCTACGGCGCGGAGGCCAGGCCAGAGCTGTCCGGAGAGGAGCTGACGGTGGAAAACATCGCGGCGGACTACCGGCTTGGCGGTGATGGGGCAGCCCTGGACCCGGCAGATTTCGATCTGACGGAGGCCCAGGTGGAAGAATATATGGCCGCCCGGCAGCGGAAGCTGCTTTTGTCGGACCGGGTGCTGGAGACGGTGCGGGGAGATGGCTATGAGAATTTCCGGGTGCTCATCGGCATCGACGATTCCTCCGCCGAGGAATGCGTCCAGAAAAATGAGATTGCCTATCTGCGGAGCCGGCTGCGGGAGGGGGACACCCTCCTCTCCGGCGTGGACGACCTAGCCTTCAAGGCGGTGGCGAAGCTGTATCTGGAGGAGACCGGCTGGACCGGCGGCACCGTGGCGGTGCGGTATTTCGGTGGGGCGGAGAATGAACCTGCCTGCGCCTATGATTTTCAGTCGTTGGATACCATCGTGGAAGAGCATCTGGACTTTTTCGGCCTGACGAGAAGCGGCAATTACCTGGCGGCTGAGCTGCAGGTCCTGGTGCTGACCCAGCCCCAGATCCAGGAGAATGGCAAAGTGTATTACACCCAGCTGATCGAGGCGATGAAGGAGTGCCGGGAGAAGGGTCGCCCCACTGTCCTTATCGACGCCGGGAACGGCAAATATGGCACCGCCTTCCACGACGCATTGACGGAGGAGACGGAGCTGGGCTGGCTTCTCAGCTACGCCGGGTTCCAGGATATGGCCATTGTCACCGGCACGGCTTTGAGCCACGGCGTGGCCCGGTACGCCCACCTTGTGGCAGGGGAGACCACCGTGGGTGAGGAGCAGGCATTTGCCAAGACCCTGGCGGACAGCATCATCAAGGATTTCTGCTATAAAAACGTGGTGCGGGAGGAGCTGCTGGCCTATATCCGCAATGACCTGGGCGGCAGCCCCGACAACTTCTGGGACCCGGAGCTGGACAGGGAGGCGGCGCTGGAACGGCTGGAGCGGGGGATGACCGCCGCCACGGGAGACGTGGTAAAGAATCTTGAGCGGAGCAACTATATCCTCTCCCTGGAGCGGAGCCATGAAAACGGCGGCCTTGCCGGCTGGGGCGGCATCATGCTGACGGACTACCGCTTCCCCTGGGACCGGGCCTTTGAGATCGGCATGGACATTCAGGTGGGAGAGGCCATGGCGCCCCATCAGAAATTCCTGGGCATCTACTATCAGTGAGCAAAAAAGTACCGCCTCTGCCATCGGCAGAGGCGGTACACTTTATCTGTTACAGCTGCTTGACGGTGTAGTACACGGCCAAGGCGAAAACCACGATGGCCAGGGCCCATATGGCGTAGTAGGCGATGGCCACGTTCACCAGGGCGGAAAGGGTGGCCACGGCGGACAGGCCGCAGGCCAGGTACACCGGCAGGGGATCGGCGCTGGCAGGCAGGAGGGAGCGGAGCTTGCCGCTCTTTACCAGCAGGGCGATGGCGGCCAGCAGAACGATGTAGATCACGGCGGCGGCCTTCACATAGGTGCCCAGGAAAATGCTGGACATTTCCTTGCGGCAGATCCACAGAATGATCAGCGTGACGCCCAGGATGATCAGCGCCCAGGCGCACTCCCGGTCATAAAGGTTCCACACAATACCCAGCAGCATGACCACCGGGACCACTGTGGTCAGCAGCGTCACCGCCGGAGCGTTCAGGAACCAGATCATAGCGGCGGACAGGGCCAGGAAAGCGCCGACGCCGCAGAGGCACCAGCCGATGATCCGCTTTTTCCGATCGGCTCGCCAGAGAATGCTCAGGACCACGCCGGCCGCCAGCACCGCGGCACCGACGATCATCAGCAGCTTCAGGTAGACATCGTACCAGGCGATCTGCTGTTCAGCGGAGCCCTGCAC
This sequence comes from uncultured Clostridia bacterium, assembly GCA_945873695.1. Classification (GTDB taxonomy): domain Bacteria; phylum Bacillota; class Clostridia; order Oscillospirales; family Oscillospiraceae; genus Oscillibacter. The sequence goes on from CAMCDX010000011.1 coordinate 17,908, forward strand.
ATAGAACCTGCGGACGATCAGCAGGTACAGCTCGGCCACCAGGCCAGCCAGAAAGAACTTCATGGCGCCGTTCATCGGGGCGTCCCGTTTGCTCTGCTTGGGCTTGTTGTTTGGATTCTTCGCCATTTATAACAACCTCCAGGGTGGTTTTCGTTCCAAAAGAACCGCGGCGGGAGAGACCGCCGCCGACATGCTTTTATAGTATATCAAACTTTCCTGCATTTTGCAAGGGCAACATAACGCCTTTTTCCGGGACGGGGGGAGTTGCAAATTGACCGGAGCAGGAAGGCATGATATAATATCAAAATTATGAATGCACGAGAGGAGAACCGGCATGAAACGAATCACGGCGGTTTTGATGGCCGTTTTGATGATAACGGGGCTTACCGCCTGCGGAGAGGCGGACCCTGACAAGGCCCGGGAGAGCATCCAGGTCATCGCCATGGACACGCCGATGGTCTTTACCGCTTACGGGGAAAAGAGCACCCACGCCGTCTACATGGCGGAGGATGAGGCGCGGCGGCTGGACGCCCTGCTGTCCCGGACGGACGAGAACAGCGTCATCTATCAGCTCAACCACGCCGACGGACTGGGGATCACCGTGGGGGAAGAGGTCTGCGGCCTGATCGAGGCGGCGGAGGCTTACAGCCAGGCCACGGGCGGAGCCTTTGATATCTCCATCGCTCCGGTGGTCTCCGCCTGGGGCTTCACCACTGACAGATACCGTGTGCCGGATGAAGCGGAGCTGGCGGAGCTGCTGACCCATGTGGGGTCGGAACACATCACCACGGCGGAAGACGCGGCAGCCCTGGATCCCGGGACTCAGATCGACCTGGGAGGCATCGCCAAGGGCTATGCCTCTGACCGGGTGGTGGCCATCTTCCGGGAGAACAATGTGCCCCGGGGCAAGGCGGAGCTGGGCGGCAACATCCTGGTGATGGGTGACAAGCCCGACGGCACCCCCTGGCGGGTCGGCGTTCAGGACCCGGCCAAGCCCGACGAGGAGGCCTACGCTGCCATTTTGACGCTGGAGGACGCCTTTATTGTCACCTCCGGCAGCTACCAGCGGTACTTTGAGGAGAACGGTAAACGCTACCACCACATCATCGACCCCGCCACCGGTCATCCGGCGGACAGCGGCCTCACCTCTGTCACCGTGGTGGCGGACAGCGCGGAGGGCAACGGTACCATGTGCGACGCCCTCTCCACCGCCCTGTTCGTCATGGGAGAGGAGAGAGCCCTGGACTTCTGGCGGAGCGGCACCTATGACTTTGAGCTGGTGCTGGTGACCGAGGACGGCCGGGTGGTGGTGACCGACGGATTAAAGGACATTTTGACGGAAGTCGAGGAGAGTGGATATACCTATGAGATCGTCTCCTGAGCTGCGGCCCAATTTTTGGGACGCCTTGGTGGCCCTGGCGGTGGTCCTGCTGGCGGCGGGCTGCGGCTTTGCCGTCTGGGGCGGTCAGAACGGGGCGGCGGCGCTGACTGCGGTGGTATCCGTGGACGGCGTGGAGACGGAGCGGCTGGTGCTGGCGGATACCGGAGAGACGGAGCGGACTGTGGAGAGCAACGGCTACACCCTGTGTCTGCGGTTGACGGAGACGGAGGTCTGGGTGGAAGAGGCCGACTGTCCCACCCAGGACTGCGTCCACACGGGACACATCTCCCGGAGCGGGCAAAGCATCGTGTGCCTGCCGGCCCGGGTCATCATCACCCTGGAGGGCGGCCAGCCGGTGGATAACGGTGTGGACATCGTTGTCGGGTAAGGGGGGCCGGGTATGAAACTGACCACGAAGCAGCTGACGCTGTGCGGTATTTTGACCACCCTGGCCCTGGCGCTGTCGGTGGCGGAGAACCAGATTCCCCTGTCCCTGGCCATTCCCATTCCCGGTATCAAGCTGGGGCTGGCCAACATCGTGACGGTGTTCGCCCTGTATGTGCTGGGGCCGGGACAGGCTATGCTGATCCTGCTGGCCCGGTGCCTGCTGGGGGCGGTGTTTGCGGGGAATATGAACGCCTTGCTGTTCTCCCTGCTGGGGGGCGTTACCGCTATGATCGTGATGATTCTGCTGAGCCGGAGCCGGCGGCTGTCGGTGTACGGTGTCTCCATCGGCGGCGCGGCGGCCCACAACTGCGGCCAGATCGCCGCGGCGGTGCTGACATTGGGGAATACGGCACCACTTTATTACCTGCCGGTGCTGCTGGGGGTGGCCCTGTTCACCGGGGCGCTGACAGGCACCGTGGCGGCCTGTTTGTTCCGGGCGCTGGCCCACACGGATCTGATGAAGGGGTGAAGGAAATGGACCCAAAGCAAATCAGCAAAAAGGACCAGGTGATCCTCCAGCAGCTGGAGGTCATTCGGACCATGACGGAAAACAATTTGAACCGCATGGGCGGGGATTTCTGGGGCACGCCGGCGGCTCCCAAGCCGGAGGTACCGAAGCCCGAGGCACCCAAGGACGAAAAGACCGCCGCCTCCACCGGCAACGACGGCACGAAGGCCCCGGAGGCAGAAGCCCCGCCGCCGGAGAAGATGGAGGACCTGCAGGCGGAGCTGGACAGCTATATCGGCTTGAAGGCGGTGAAGCAGGAGGTTCGGAACCTCATCAACATGGTGACGGTCTACCAGCTGCGGGAGCGGAACGGTCTGCCCACCACGGACCTGAGCCTCCACATGGTGTTCTCCGGCAATCCCGGCACCGGCAAGACCACCATCGCCCGGCTGATGGCCCGCATTTACCACTCCCTGGGCATTCTGTCCAAGGGGCAGCTGGTGGAGGTGGACCGCAGCGGCCTGGTGGCGGGCTATGTGGGCCAGACGGCCCTGAAGACCAGCAAGGTCATCGAAAAGGCCCTGGGGGGCGTGCTGTTCATTGACGAGGCCTACGCCCTCAACGGCAGGGCGGAGAACGACTTCGGCCAGGAGGCCATCGACACCATCCTGAAGGCCATGGAAGACCACCGGGACGATCTGGTGGTCATCGCGGCGGGCTACGACGGGCTGATGGACGACTTCATCCACTCCAATCCGGGACTGGAATCCCGGTTCAACCGCTTTCTGCACTTTGACGATTACTCCACCGACGAGATGATGGAGATCTTCCGGATGCAGTGCAAAAAGGGCTGCTATACCCTGGAGGACCAGGCGGCGGAGATGGTCCGGGACTTTATCAAAGAGGAGAACACCGACGGCGTTTCCTTCGGCAACGCCCGGGGCGTGCGGAACATATTTGAGCAGATTCTGGTGCACCAGGCCAACCGGCTGGCGGGGATGGAGAGCGTCACCCGGGAGGACCTGATGACCATCACCCCCAGGGATGTGCTGATGGCCCGGGGCATGGAGGAGGGTGCCGAGATGCCGCCCTATGGAGACTCGAAGGAGAAAGACAAGGCATGAAAGCGCTGGTATTGTCCCGCAAGGAGCGGTATGACCGATTTGCCCCGGATATCTCCATTGTCCGGGAGACGGAGCTGGTGTTCTGCGACCGCAGCGGCACGGAGGCAGAGTGGCTGGCCGCCGCCGGTGACGCGGAGGCACTGTTCGTGACGCCGGTGACCTGGATCACGGAAGACCTGATCGCCCAGATGCCCAATCTGCGGCTGATCCACTCCGAGGGTGTGGGCTTCGACCGCATCGACCTGGAGGCCGCCAGAAAGCGGGGCATCTACGTGTGCAACAACGCCGGCTGCAACGCGGGCCCTGTGGCGGAGCAGGCGGTGATGATGATGACCATGCTGCTCCACCGGACACTGTGGGGCGACCGGATGGTGAAGACCGGCTTCCAGGGCCAGGCGGTGAAGGAGCTGGAGATGGACGTGCCGCCGGACCTGAGCGTGGCCACCGTGGGCTTGGTGGGCTTCGGCGCCATCGGCCAGGAGACGGCCCTGCGGCTGCGGCCCAACGGCACCCGGGTGGTCTACACCGCCCGTCACCGGCGGCCGGCGGAGGTGGAGGCGCGGTGCGGCGTGACATATCTGCCCGTGGAGGAGCTGGTGCCCTCCTGCGACATCGTCAGCCTCCATCTGCCCGCCACGGCGGAGAGCCATCACCTGGTGGACCGGGACTTCCTGGCCCGGATGAAGCCGGGGGCCTTCCTGGTGAACACCGCCCGGGGGGCCATCATCGATGACGAGGCCCTGTGTGAGGCCATCCGTTCCGGCCATTTGGCGGGGGCGGCTCTGGACTGCTACGACCCGGAGCCGGTGCCGGCGGACCATCCCCTGGTGCGTCTGGCGGCGGAGTGCCCGGACCGGCTGGTGCTGCTGCCCCATCAGGCGGGCATCACACAGTCCTCTTTCTACAACGTCTACCGCATGCTGTTCGAGAATTTGCAGCGGCTGATCGATGGGAAGCGGCTGGAGCGGATCGTCAACGGACTGTAATATCTGTATAAGACTATACGAAAAGGAGACCGCCTCAGGCGGCCTCCTTGTTTTCTGGCGGCTTCAGGGCTCCGGCGTCCCAGGCGAATTTTATGATGACCCAGCCCACCAGCAGGAGGATGCCGCAGAACCAGTAGACCAGGTTCGTCTCCGCCGAACCGATGCCGGGGGAGGGCACCGACTGGTCGCTGGCCAGGTAGTCTGCCCAGGGCAGTTCATTGCCGTCCTTGTCATAGAGGTGGATGTCCGGGAAGTAGTTCCGATCCGTCTCATAGACATGGAGGAAGCAGGGCTCCGTCACGTCGCCCTCGGCCATGAGGGTGGCGTCGTTTTCCAGGTTGGCCTGGACCTTGTAATGGGCCACCTCTGGGGGACAGTCCGCGGCGTAGACCACCTGGATGTCCCGGTCCCGGAGGCGGGTGGTCTGGATCACAGGCCCGGCGCCGTAGTGGGCCTCCAGCGCTTGCCAGCCGCCAAGGAAGCCCCGGCGGAACTGGATGTCGCCCAGGAGACCGTCGATCTCGCTGTCGGTGAAGGTGATGATCCGGCGGTCGCCTATGGTCGCGTCCCCGAGGATGACCGGGTGGAGGACAGCGCCCAGGGAACTGCCTGTGACATCGGCGGAAGCGTATTCCCGGATGGCCTGAATTTTCTGCTCCTCTGTCCGCAAGGACTGGAAGTCTCCTCTATACAAGCACCAGGCGCCCAGCAGCGTCAGGACCGCCAGGATCCCGGCCAGGATGCGGTATCTCATGGGAAGCCCTCCTTGCTCTTTTGTCATATGATACAACGCCCGCCGGGAAAACACACGAAAAATTTCGGGACGGTGGATTTACACGGCCGGGGCGGGATGATATCATGGAAAGGTACTACAACTTAGGAGGTTTCCTATGAGAGAGAAAGCGGCGTCGTTCCTGGACTCCATCCTGGGCGGCATGTGCATCGGCATCGGCGGCGTGGTGTTTTTGTCCTGCGAGAGCAAGGTGGTGGGAGCCGTCTTCTTCTGCCTGGGGCTGTTCGCCATCTGTACCTTCGGCTTCAACCTGTTCACCGGCAAGGTGGGGTACGTGTTCCAACGGCCCCTCCGATACACGGGCTTCGTGCTGTCGGTGTGGCTGGGAAATCTCATCGGCACCGGTATCGTGGGGTACGCCGTCCGGGCCGCCCGCATCGCCGGCATCGCGGAGAAGGCGGCGGGCATGTGCCAGACGAAGCTGGACGACAGCCTGGTTTCCATCTTTATCTTATCGGTGTTCTGCAACATCCTCATGTTCATCGCCGTAGACGGGTTTCGGAACAATCCCCACGAGATCGGCAAGTACATCGGCATTTTCCTGGGGGTCACGGTATTCATCCTGTGTGGCTTCGAGCACTGTGTGGCCAACATGTTCTACTTCTCCGTGGCCAACGCCTGGAGCGGAAGGACGGTGCTGTACCTGCTGGTGATGAGCGTGGGCAACGCCTGCGGCGGAGTCCTCATCCCTCTGTGCCGGAGCGTGAAAAAGGCATCATGACGCAGGAAAGCGCCCTCCTTCGAGGGCGCTTTCCTACTGGATGTCGTACAGGGAGTCCAGGGTCAGCCAGGTCTGGGAGAAGGGGCGCATCAGGTTCCAGAAGCCCACGCCCTGGAGGCCGTATTCTGCGATGAGCTCCAGCTTGGCGGACAGGCTGCGGGCGTCTTCGAACCAGACCTCGTGGACGGTGCCGCTGTCGTCGGTATAGTGGAAGAAGGGGGACTGGGCGGTCTCGTCGTACTGGATGGCGATGTCGTACCGAATGGCCAGGTCGATGGCGTACTGGTTGGAGATGGACTGGGCCCGGGTGACGCCCCGGACGAAGGGCAGGGGCCAGTCGTAGCCGTAGTTGGGGACGCCCAGGAAGATTTTCTCCGGCGGGATCTCCGTGACGGCGTAGTCCAGCACCGCCCGGACGTTGGGCAGCGGGGCCACAGCGAGAGGCGGACCATAGGTATATCCCCACTCGTACGCCATCACAAGGACGCCGTCGGTGGCGGCGCCGATGGCGGCGTAGTCGTGGCCCTCGTACAGCAGACCAGGCTGGTCCGCGGAGGTCTTGGGGGCCAGGGCCGCCCACAGGAAGGCGCCCTGGGCGTGGAGGAGCCGCTGGAGGCGGCTGAGGAAGGCGGCGTAGTCCGCCGCCTGGACACCGGGAAGGTACTCAAAGTCCACATCCACGCCGGCGAAGCCCCGGGTGCGGACGGTCTGGAGCACGTCGGATACCAGCTGGTCCTGGACCTGGGGGTCAGTGAGGACCAGGACCGCCCGGTCCGTGCTGAACTGACCGGACTCCGTCAGGGTGGACAGGTGCATCACCGGCCGGGTGCCCGTCTGGCGGGCGGCGGCCAGGAGGGCGTCGTCTTCCAGGGGCAGCAGGCCGCCGTCGGCGGTGATGCCGTAGGTGAAGGGCGTCATGTAGGTCAGGTACGGCAGCTGCTGGCGGAGCAGGGAATCTCCGATGAAGGGGTAGGCGTAGCCATTGGAGACAGCGAGGCCCAGCTTTTCGTCGAAGAAGGACAGGACCAGCACGTCCCCCGGCCGGAGATCGGCGGTGCCGCCCAGAAACCAGTTGTTCCGCCAGAGCTGCCGGACCGTGAGGCCGCTGCTCCGGGCAATGGAGGACAGGGTCTCTCCCGGCCGGACGGCGTGGACGACCCGCGGAAAGCGGACCACCAGCGTCTGGCCCACCGCCAGGGCACCGGAGGACGGCACCTCGTTGTCCTGGGCCAGGCGGACAGGGTCCACCCCGTAGCTCTCGGCGATGCCGGCCACCGTTTCGCCGGCGCTTACCACATGGATGGTCATAATGGACATCTCCCCTTTCAGGGGAGACTATGCGGCTGAAAAGGAAAACAGAACGGCGCCTTCCGCGGTCACGGAAGGCGCCGAAGCTTGAGGGTGGACAGGGACTTCCGGGGAGGAAGGACTGTCCGATGTGTGAGAGAAACCAACCGGGCGGGGGGCACCGCACGGCAGGTGAGAAAACGTCAAAAAGACGCTTGCCTTTTGACAAGAGATACTGTACCATGGAAACGGGTATTCGGGAATGTCTGATTCGTACTATCGGATATGAGAGAATCTAATTGCCGAAGCGGCGGTGGGGAGGATGGCTATGAACATCAAGAAATACGAGGCATTTGTCCGGGCGGTGGAGCTGGGGAGTCTGTCCAAGGCGGCAGAGGAGCTGGGCTACACCCAGTCCGGCATCAGCCACATGATGCAGTCCCTGGAGGATGAGGTGGGATTTCCCCTGATGGTGCGGACCTCCGCCGGTATCCTGCCCAACACGGAGGGGGAGATGCTGCTGCCTACCATTCGCCAGCTGCTGAGCACCAACGAGACGCTGGAGCAGTATATCGCCAAGATCAAGGGTGTGGACACCGGCCGCATCCGCATCGCCTCCTTCCCCAGCGTAGCCACCTACTGGCTGCCCGCCATCATCAGCCGGTTCCAGAAGGACTACCCCAACGTGGAGATCGTCATCAAGGAGGACCGGGCAGACGTGATCGACGCCATGATGTCCAACCGGGAGGTGGACTTCTGCATCTACACCGGCGGCGAGGATCGGAGTTTTGAGTGGATGCCGCTGTACCAGGACCAGCTGATGGCTATCCTGCCCCAGGGGCACCCTCTGGAGCACAGCGACACGGTGCCGCTGGAGGCGCTGCTGTCGGAGCAGTTTATCCTGCCGCTGAAGGGATATGATTACGAGGTCCACCAGATCCTGGACAAGCTGCCCCACTATCCCCACATCCGGTTTACCGCCTGCTCGGACTATGCCATCATCTCCATGGTGGCGGCGGGGCTGGGCGTATCCATCATGCCGGAGCTGCTGCTGCACAATTACAGCAACCGGACAGTGGCGGTGCCCCTGGCGCCGGCCCAGTACCGAACCATCGGCATGGGCGTGCCCCAGTTGAAGACCGCCTCGCCGGTGACCCGGAATTTCATGCGGTACATCCAGGGCTATGTGAAGGAATTGAAGCGGTCGTAATACGGATGTTCTGGACAGGGCCCGCCTGGAATAGGATGGGACTGGCCGGGCAAATCAGGAGAGCTCTTGCCGCGGAGGCGGGAGGCTGACAGAAGTCGGCTTCCCGCCTCCGTTTTTTGAAAAAGGGGAGAAGGACATTGCTGGGAAAGGTGATCTGGGTCACGGCACTGGCGGGCATGGGCGGCACGGGACTGGGTGGGACGCTGGCCTGCTGCTTTCGGCGGGACTCGGAGCGGACGGTGAGCTTGCTGTTGAGCTTTGCCGCCGGCGTGATGACGGCGGTGGTGTGCTTTGACCTGCTGGCAGAGGCCATGGGGGCCAGTGGCGGTCTGAGGCTGACGGTGGCCGGATTGCTGGGGGGATATGGCCTCACCGGCGGGCTGAACGGCTGGATTGAAGGGCACACACCGCCGGAGCGGCGGGGGAGCCTGTTTTTGGCGGGACTGGTAATGGCGGCGGCTATCGCCATCCACAATATGCCGGAGGGAATGGTCATCGGTGCCTCCTTCGCCCGGGGTGAGGCAGACCGAAGCGGCCTTGCTATGGCGGCGGTGATCGGGCTGCACAACGTGCCGGAGGGGATGGCGGTGGCGGTGCCGCTGCGCTCCGGCGGCATGGGCCGGCGGAGGACGGTGCTGGCGGCGGCCGTCACCGGGGCACCCACGGTGCTGGGGGCCCTGCTGGGGTACTTTCTGGGGACCCTGGGGCCCAGAAGTTTGTCCCTGGCCCTCAGCGGTGCCTCCGGGGCCATGCTGTACGTGGTGTTCGGGGAGCTGCTGCCGGAGTCCTCGGCGCTGTGGAAGTCCCGGGCGCCGGCGCTGGCGGTTTTGTTGGGGATGATCGTGGGGATGGTCATTGTGTACGCATGAAGGAAAGGACCTCTGCCGTTTTACGGCAGAGGTCCTTTCCTCAGCTTGTCGAAAAACGTCTGCTTAAAGCAACTGGGTTGCATTTTGCAGGGG
>CAMCDX010000012.1 GCA_945873695.1 uncultured Clostridia bacterium
CCTGCAAAATGCAACCCAGTTGCTTTAAGCAGTGGTTTTTCGACAAGCTGAAACCCCGCTCCTGACGGAGCGGGGTTTTATCGAATTTTTGTTCGATTTCTCTTGACAGAAACATTTGTTCGAGTTATAGTATATGTAGAACAAAAGTTCGAACAAGGAGGAATCTCTGATGAGTGGCTGGACTTTCTTTTTCATGCTGGTGGGCGTGGTCTTCCTGACCGCCCAACTGTTCCGCATGGTGGACGCCATTGAACGCCCTGCACGCCGTCCCCGGAGCCGGGCAGCAGCCCGGTAATGCCATGGTCCCATGGATGTCCTGGAAAAGCTGACCATCCTGACGGATGCCGCTAAATATGACGCCGCCTGCACTTCCAGCGGCGGGGACCGCACCGCGAAGAAGGGCTATATCGGCAACACGTCCTCCTCTGTGGCGGGCTGCTGCCACACCTTCTCCGCCGATGGGCGGTGCGTGACACTACTGAAGGTGCTGCTGACCAACAACTGCGTCTACGACTGCAAGTACTGCATCAACCGCCGCAGCAACGACACCAGACGGGCCGCCTTCACCCCCGAAGAGCTGGCAGACCTGACCATTCAGTTTTACCGCCGGAATTATATCGAGGGCCTCTTCCTCTCCTCCGGCGTGTTCCGCAGCCCGGACTACACCACGGAGCTGATGATCCGCGCTCTGCGGCTCCTGCGGGAGCAATACCGTTTCAACGGTTATATCCACGCCAAGGCCATCCCCGGCACGTCGCCGGAGCTGGTAGAACAGCTGGGCTTTCTGGCGGACCGGCTCAGCGTCAATATCGAATTACCGTCGGAAGCGGGACTAAAAACTTTGGCCCCTGACAAGACCAAGCAAGCCATCCTGGCTCCCATGGGGCAGATCCGGGTACGAAATCAGCAGAGCCGTGAGGAACTGGTAAAATACCGCCACGCTCCCAAATTTGCTCCTGCCGGACAGAGTACCCAGCTGATCGTGGGAGCCACGCAGGACACGGACTTCCACATCCTGCGGCTGACCCAGGGGCTGTATGACCGATATCGGCTGAAACGGGTGTTCTACTCCGCCTACGTACCGGTGGTGGAACACGCTTTGCTGCCCTCCAAGGATGTGAAGCCGCCCCTGCTGCGGGAGCACCGGCTGTACCAAGCTGACTGGCTGCTGCGGTTTTACGGCTTTCGGGCGGAGGAGCTGCTGGACGAAGCCCATCAGGACTTCGATCCCCGGGTGGACCCCAAGTGCAGCTGGGCTTTGGCCCATCTGGACTTCTTTCCCGTGGAGGTGAACACCGCGGATTATGAGACTTTGCTCCGGGTCCCCGGTGTGGGCGTCACCTCCGCCAGGCGCATCCTGACCGCCCGCCGGGCCGGCCGGCTCCGCATTGAAAGTCTGCCGAAGTTGGGCGTTGTGATGAAACGGGCCCAGTATTTTTTGACTGCCTCCGGCAAAGTGGCCGACGGTCTGCGGTTTACACCGGATTCTCTGCTCCGGGGCCTCATCGCCGCAGAGCAACCTTCCCTGCCCCAGCCGCCCATGGAGCAGCTGTCCCTATTCGATCCCGCGTAAAAGGAGCCGCTCATGACGGAAATGATCTATACCTATGACGGCAGCTTTGAGGGATTCCTCTGCTGTATCTTCGACAGCTACGCCAACAAGGAAGTCCTCACCGCGATCTTCCGCGATGAGGACTTTGCGCCTTCTCTGTTCGCCAGCCGGTGGATCCCCACAGACCGGGACCACGCAAACCGAGTACTGCGAAAAATTGTAAAGGTATCTCCCTATACAGTTGAGCTTCTGCAAAAGGGCTTTCTCACCTGCCTGCCGGAGAAGGAAATCCATCTGTACCGGCTGGTGGTAAAGCTGCTGCGGGAGGGGCCGGGGTTCCTGCGGAACTTCTCCGATGAGACGCTGTATCCCGTGATCACCGCCGTGCGGCATTTAAATGGCGAGGCTCATTTATTAAAAGGCTTTGTCCGCTTCTCTGACTTGGGCGGTGTGCTGGGCGGGGAGATCGAGCCGAAAAACCGAGTCCTGCCCCTGCTGCGGAGCCACTTCTGTGCCCGGTACCAAAATGAGCGGTTTTTCCTTTACGACCGCACCCACAAGGAGGCGTTGTTCTATGCCGCCGGGAAAGCCGTCATCCGGCCGCTGGAGGACTTCCAGATGGCACCGCCGGACCAAGCGGAGGCCAACTACCGCATTCTGTGGAAACGGTTTTATGATACCATCGCCATCAAAGAGCGGTACAACCCCCGGTGCCGGATGACGAATATGCCCAAGAGGTACTGGGGCACTATGACGGAGTTCCAGGATGAGCGCTATTTCACCGTTCCAGATTCTCCCGCAGCCGCCCCAGCCCCCGCCGTTCCAGACGGGAGATCTGCACCTGGGAAACTCCCAGGACCCGGGCCGTCTGGTCCTGGGTCAGCCCTTTGAAATAGCGGAGCAGAATGGTCATCCGCTCCCTTTCCGGCAGCTGGTCGATAGCCTCCCGGAGGGCGATCCGTTCCACCAGCCCCTCCTCCGGTGCCTCGGTGCCCAGCATCCCCTCCAGCGTCAAGCCGTCGGCGGTCTCCTGCTGAAGGGACTCCGGGGTATCGGTGGCCAGGTCTGTCCTGGCGATCTCCTCCGGCTCCAGCCCGGTGGCCGCCGCCACCTCTGACAAGGCCGGTTCCCGGCCCAGTTCCTGCCGCAACCGCTCCCGAACCGTGTAAAGAGTTTGTGCTTGCTCCCGAATGCTCCGTCCGACTTTCAGGGCGCCGTTATCCCGGAGAAACCGCCGGATCTCCCCGGCGATCTTTGGCACGGCATAGGTGGAAAAGCAGGTACCGTAGGAGAAGTCAAAGCCCTGCACTGCTTTCAAAAAGCCCAGGCATCCCAGTTGATACAGGTCATCAGCCTCCACGCCCCGGCCGGAATAGCGCCGCACCACGCTCCAGATCAACCCCCGGTTTTCCAGCACCGCCTGCTCGCAGGCCTCCCGGTCCCCCGCCTGGGCCGCCCGCAGCAATTCCAGCTGGGCGCTCATTTTGCCGACGTCACCCGAGGGGCCAGCCGCTTGCGCATCACTACGGTGGTGCCCCGGCCCGGCACAGAGCGGACCGTCAGCTTGTCCATAAAGCTCTCCATGATGGTAAAGCCCATGCCGCTGCGCTCCTCACCGCCGGTGGTGAACATGGGCTGCCGGGCCTTGTCCACATCCGGGATGCCCCGGCCGTAGTCCCGGACCGTCAGCTCCAGCACATTTCCAGCGCAGACCCGGCCCTTCAGCTGCACCCGGCCAATAGTGTCCGGGTAGGCGTGGACGATGGCATTGGTCACCGCCTCGCTGACAGCGGTTTTGATGTCCTCCAGTTCATTTAGGGTGGGGTCCATCTGAGCGGCAAAGCAGGCCGCCGCGGAGCGGGCGAAGGCCTCGTTGCTGCTGCGGCTGGGAAATTCCAGCGAAAATTCATTGGTGGCTTTTGTTCTCATTATGTAAACCTCCTTTATCGTATCGTCACCAGCCGGCCGATACCAGCGGCGTCCAGGACCCGTCTGGCCTGCTGGGGCACGCCGCAGACCATCAGGCTGCCGTCCAGCAGCTGCATCCGCTGCTGGGCCCGCAGAATAAGGGCAATGCCGGAGCTGTCCATAAAGGTGACCCCCGACAGGTCCAGCACCAACTTTTTCGGCAGGGCGGCGTCAATGGCCATCTCCAGCTCCCGCATGGCGTTCCGGGCACCATGGTGGTCGATCTCCCCGCTCAGCTCCAGCAGCAGGTTCCGATCTGCGCTCTTTGCGTTCATTTCCATATCAAACTCCCCTTTTGTACCATGCCCTCCGGCATGTTTCCTCTTTATTATAGAAGCCCATCTCCTTCTTTTTTGTCGGATTTTTTCCACGCCCCCCATTTTTCCAAAACTCCCGCCGGCGCTTGCGGCCGATGGTGCCGAGGCGTATAATGTTAGCAGTATATGCTTGAAAGGATGAAATCTTATGAAAGTTTTGCTGCTCAACGGCAGTTCCCGGCCCAACGGCTGTACCTACACCGCCTTACGGGAGGTAGCGGACACGCTGGAACATGACGGCATTGAGACGGAAATTCTGTTCCTGGGGAACAAGCCGGTGCGTGACTGCGCCGCCTGCGGCGCCTGCGGAAACCATCCCGGCCGCTGCGCCTTTGACGACGATATTGTGAACCGCATCATCGAAAAAGCCCGGGAGGCGGACGGCTTCGTGTTCGGCACCCCAGTCTATTACGCCCATCCCAGCGGCCGCATCCTGTCCGTGCTGGACCGGGTCTTTTACGCTGGAAAGGACGCCTTTATCCATAAGCCCGCCGCAGCCATCGCCTCCGCCCGCCGGGCCGGTACCACCGCCACCCTGGACGTGCTGCAAAAGTACTTCACCATCTCCCAGATGCCGGTGGTCAGCTCCACCTATTGGACCATGGTTCACGGCAAGGAACCAGAGGATGTGCGGAAGGACGAAGAAGGCCTCCAGACCATGCGGAATCTGGCGGCCAACATGGCCTGGGTGCTTCGGTGCATCGAAGCCGGAAAAACCGTCGGTATCCAGCCCCCTCAGGCAGAGTCCGGGGCCAGGACCAATTTCATCCAGTAACCCTATGAAGGATTTTCAACGGGAATATCTGCTGCTGTCCCTTTGCGGGCTTAGCTGCGGTTTGTGCACCATGTATCTGGGCGGATATTGTCCCGGCTGCGGCGGTGGGGATGGAAACCAGTCCTGCGCCATTGCCCGGTGCAGCCGGGAACACGGAAATGTGGAATTTTGCTGTCATTGCTCCGAATATCCCTGCCGAAAATTCGAGGGGCTGGATGATTATGACTCCTTTATCTCCACCCGCAATCTGCGGGAAAACCTGAAAAGCGTCCAGACCAGAGGTCTGGACGCCTGTAAAGCGGAGATGGCGGAAAAGATCACGCTGCTGAGTTGGCTGTTATCCAACTGCAATGCTGGGCGGCAGAAAAGTCTCTTCGCCACAGGGGTGAACCTGCTGCCCGTGGAAGACCTTCGAACCATCCGGGCTCGCTTGGAATCTGCATCCATAGACCTTCCGATAAAAGAGCGGGCTAAAGCGGCAACCACACTTCTCCAGGAGGCGGCAAATGCCCGGGGCATTGAGTTAAAGCTGAGAAAAAAAACAAAATAGCGCGGAATTGGGAACAATGTTATTCTGCTGCGCACCTCTTTTACCATGGCCCATATTTCTAAAGCAACCCAATATCGGGCTCTTGGAAAACGGGGCCGATCCATAGTAATCTTTCTGCTTCTTGTCAGCCCGCAAAAAGGCAACTATGTAAAAAAACCAGGGTCTCCGCCTAAGCGGAGACCCTGGTTGCAGGCTGTCGAAAAAGTCCGACGGACTTTTTCGACGCCTTCACAATACCTCGATTTTCTGGCCGCTCTGCTGCCCGAAAATCTGCCGCTGCGCGGCGCAAACGCCTGCTGGCGCAGGCTTTTTGCAGGCATTTGATTCCACACGAAGGGGCTCCCGCCCCCTCGTACTCCCCCTGCAAAATGCAACCCAGTTGCTTTAAGCAGACGTTTTTCGACAAGCTGAAACCAGGGTCTCCGCCTAAGCGGAGACCCTGGTTGACTCTATGATACGATTCGATTTTGAAATTTACGCCTGCATCGCCTTGGCGGATTCCTCCAGCTTGGCGATGAGCTCGCTGTACTTGGCAGCCTTCTCCTTCTCGGCGTTGACCACCGCCTCGGGGGCCTTGGAGACGAACTTCTCGTTAGACAGCTTCTGCTCCACGATGCGCAGGCCGTTCCGGGCCTTCTCGATCTCCTTGCTGATGCGGTCCAGCTCGGCGGCGATGTCCACCAGCTCCGCCATGGGCATATAGGCCGTGGCGTTGTGGGTGACCACGGACACCATCTTCGCCACATCGGCGGGAGCGGCGCCGGCGAAGGTCACCTCGCTGGCGTAGGCCAGGCGCTGGATGAAGTGCAAGCCCTGCTGGTAGATCTCGGGGGTGGCGGTGACCAGCAGCACCTCTGCTTTCTTGGAGGGGGGCACGTTCATCTCGGCCCGGCGGGCACGGATGGCCTTGATGGTATCCATGACGGCCTCCATGGCGGATTCCTCTGCGGGGAAGCTCAGGCTGTCCTGATACTCCGGCCACTGGGAGGTCATGAGGAAGTCGCCTTCGTGGGGCAGCGCCTGGAAAATCTCCTCGGTGATGAAGGGCATGAAGGGATGCAGTAGCTTCAAAAGCTCGGTCAACACATAGCACAGCACGTTCTGAGCCACCAGCTTGGCCTGCTCGTCCTCGCCGTTGAGGCGGGTCTTGGTCAGCTCGATATACCAGTCGCAGTAGGTGTCCCAGATGAAGTCGTAGACCTTGGCGGAGGCCACGCCGATCTCGTAGGCATCCAGGTTCTCGGTAACTTCCTTCACCAGGGTGTTCAGCTTGGAGAGGACCCACTTATCCTCGGGGGCCAGCTGAGAAGCCTCGGGTAGCTCGCACTTGCCGATGGTGAGATTCATCATCACAAAGCGGCTGGCGTTCCAGATCTTGTTGGCAAAGTTCCGCATAGCCTCGCACTTCTCGGTGTAGAACCGGGTGTCGTTGCCGGGACTGTTTCCGGTGATCAGGTTGAAGCGCAGGGCGTCGGCGCCGTACTTCTCCGCCATCTCCAGAGGGTCGATGCCATTGCCCAGGGACTTGGACATCTTGCGGCCCTTGTCATCCCGGACCAGGCCGTGGATCAGCACGGTGTGGAAGGGGATCTCCTTCATCTGCTCACAGCCGGAGAAGATCATCCGGGCCACCCAGAAGAAGATGATGTCGTAGCCGGTGACCATGACGCTGTTGGGATAGTAGAAGTCCAGGTCCTCGGTCTTTTCCGGCCAGCCCAGGGTGGAGAAGGGCCACAGGGCGCTGGAGAACCAGGTGTCCAGCACGTCGGGGTCCCGGGTCAGGTGGGTGCAGCCGCACTTTTCGCATTTCGTCGGGTCCTCACGGCTAACATTGATGTGACCGCACTCGTCACAGTACCAGGCGGGGATCTGGTGGCCCCACCACAGCTGGCGGGAGATGCACCAGTCATGGACATTTTCCATCCAGTTGACATAGGTCTTGGAGAACCGCTCGGGAACAAATTTCACCTCGCCGTCCTTCACGACCCGGAGAGCCTCCTTGGCCAGGGGCTCCATCTTCACGAACCACTGGGCGGAGATCAGAGGCTCCACGTCGTTGTGGCAGCGGTAGCAGGTGCCCACATTGTGGTTATAGGGCTCGGTCTTGACCAGGTAGCCCTGCTCCTCCAGATCCTTCACGATGGCCTTGCGGCACTCATAGCGGTCCAGCCCACAGTAGGGGCCGCCGTTCTCGTTGATCTTGCCGTCGTCGCCGATGCAGCGGATGACCTCCAGGTTGTGGCGCAGGCCCACTTCGAAGTCATTGGGGTCGTGGGCGGGAGTCATCTTCACGGCGCCGGTGCCAAAGCCGATCTCGCAGTATTCATCGCCCACGATGGGAATTTCCCGGTTCATGATGGGCAGGATGCAGGTCTTTCCGATCAGGTGCTTGAACCGCTCGTCCTCGGGGTTCACGGCCACGCCGGTATCGCCCATCATGGTCTCGGGACGGGTAGTGGCCACCACCAGGTCACCGGATCCGTCGGCCAGGGGGTAGCGGATGTGCCACAGGTGGCCGGGCTTGTCCACATATTCCACCTCGGCGTCGCTGAGGGCGGTGACGCAGTGGGGGCACCAGTTGATGATGCGGCTGCCCTTATAGATGAGGCCCTTGTCGTACAGCTCGCAGAATGTCTCCCGGACTGCCTTGGCGCAGCGGTCATCCATGGTGAAACGGGAGCGGCTCCAGTCGCAGGAGACGCCCATCTTCTTCTGCTGCTCCACGATGCGGTTGCCGTACTCCTCCTTCCACTGCCAGACACGCTGGAGGAACTTCTCCCGGCCCAGGTCATAGCGGGTCTTGCCCTCCTTGACCCGGAGTTCCTCCTCTACCTTGATCTGGGTGGCGATGCCGGCGTGGTCGGTGCCGGGCAGCCACAGCGTGGAATAGCCCTGCATCCGCTTGAAGCGGGTCAGGATGTCCTGGAGGGTGCAGTCCAGGGCGTGGCCCATGTGGAGCTGGCCCGTGACATTCGGAGGCGGCATGGAAATGGAGAAGGGCTTCTTCTTGGGATCGGGGTCGCCGTTGAAGCAGTTGTTGTCCTCCCACATCTTGTAAATGCGGGACTCCACCTGCTGCGGCTCATACACCTTGGGCAGTTCTTTCTTCATGCGTGTTCTCTCCTATCTTTTGAACAGAATGTTCTCACTTGATATATTCCACCGGTTTTCCGGTCTTTTGGCTGATCAATGCGCGGAATCCGTCAGGTGTACCCTGGGTGAAGGCGCCCTTTCGCAGGATATACCGCATTTTCTCCTGCAAAAATAGGTAATACCGTGCTTCATCCTCCCACACGGCGGTTAGGGCGTGGTATCGGTAACTGCCGGAACCGGCCGGCTCCCACACGGAAAAACCGTCATCCTCAAAAGCGAACCGCATGGGCTTGTCCGCTATGTTCGACCGAAAGGTTTCTTCCACCCGCCTGTCGGACAGGCCCTCCCGGGCGCCTTTCCTTCGAAAAGAGGTCCAGCCGATGAGCAAAAGCCCTGCCCCCAGAAGCGTGAAGAAGTTCAGCAAACCGCCCAGCACACCCATCAGCAGCAACAGCCCGCCCAGGGCCATCATGAAAATGCCCCAGCCTTTCAGGAAGCCCGCAGCAGCTCTGACCACGTTTCCCGTGACTTTCCCATGGAGTGTATAGGTCTTTCTCCAGGCGTCCCAGTCCTCCCAGGTACAGGTCTCCTCGACTTTGAATGTCATACTGTCCTCCCCTACAAAAAACGCCCCGAGCCTTTCGGCTCAGGGCGAACAATTTGTCCGTGGTACCACCTGGATTCGTGTTGAAACACGCGCTTATGGGCGCTTTCACGCCCTTCCCCGGTAACGGAGGGACACCGTCGCGGCTTACTTCTCTTTCAGCCCGATGCTCCGGGACGACTTCGCCGGCCGCTTCACGGGAACTTCCACCAACCGTTCCCTCTCTTGGCTTCCACAAACCGGGTACTGCTTCCCATCCTCGCAGTTTTCAATATTCCTGCTTAGTATAATATACCCGGTTTGGATTGTCAAGAGTCAGCTCAGCCGCAAAATCTCCTTTTTCAGCCGGGAAATGATGCGCTTTTCCAGCCGGGAGATATAGGACTGGGAGATGCCCAGCCGGTCGGCCACCTCCTTCTGAGTCTGCTCCCGGCCGCCCCCCAGGCCGAAGCGGAGGGTGATGATCTCCCGCTCACGGGGCGTCAGAACCTGCAGCGCCGCCGACAGCAGGCTCCGATCCACGTCCTCCTCCAGAGGCCGCATCACCACGTCGCCGTCGGTGCCCAGGATGTCGCTGAGCAGCAGCTCGTTGCCGTCCCAGTCGGTGTTCAAAGGCTCGTCGAAGGACACCTCCCCCCGCCTGCCGGCGTTTTTCCGCAGGTACATCAGGATCTCGTTTTCAATGCACCGGGAGGCGTAGGTGGCCAGCTTGATGTTCTTGTCCGTCCGATAGGTGCCGATGGCTTTGATGAGGCCGATGGTACCGATGGAGATCAGATCCTCGATGCCCACGCCGGTGTTTTCGAACCGGCGGGCAATGTACACCACCAGCCGCAGGTTGTGCTCGATCAGCTCCTTCCGGGCGTCCTCATCCTCCAGCCGGCTTAGCAGCTCCGCCTCCCGCTCCCGGGTCAGCGGCGGCGGCAGGGTGTCGCTGCCGCCGATGTAGTGGACCTCCCGCTCCGGCAGTAGGCCCAGCCGGGTCAGCAGCCGCCGCAGCATCCCTCTGTACCGTTCCATGTCGTCCTCTCCTTTTCACCGGGCCGCCCCACAGGGCGGCGTACCCCTCCCCCAACGTCGTGGGAGACAGCGCCACCAGCAAATGGGTGTACCGCTCCCCCGCCACCTCCGTCCAGTCGCTCCGCACCGCCAGCAGCAGCCCCGACGGCATCCCCACCGACCGATAGGGCACCAGGCGGAACCGCCATTCCGGCGCCGCCGTCCGCAGCGGCTCCAGCAGCTCTGCCGGGAATCTCAGCAATTGGGGCGCCAACAGACGCCTCACCGGCGGCGGCAGGATGTCATGTAGCGCCCCCGGGGCCGCCACCAGCACCGGCTGGCCGCCCACCGGGTCCCGGAGAGCGCTGCCGGTGTCCAGCAAAGCCGTCAGAGAGACCGCTCGGCCGTCCAGACACACCCGGACCGGCACCAGCTCCCCGCCCACGGCGTGGCGGGCCGCCGCCCGGAACACTACCGTCAGCACGGCATATCCCGCTGTCCCGGCGATCAGCAGCACCCGGGTGTCCACGTCAGTGTAGAAGATGCCATTGACCACAGGCACGCCGCCGGTCACCAGGCCCAGGGCCAGCACGCATCCCGCCATGGCGCAGGATACAGCGAAGAGCAGCAGCGTCAGCCGCAGCAGCTTCTCCTCACCGCTGAAAGCCGCCAGAGCCAACAGAACGCCAACCGCCAGCTTTACCGGTGCTTCCGCCAGAAAAGCCAGCCCCGGCAGGAACACCGCCACGGCGTAGGCGCCGCCCACCACCGCCGTCAGGAGATACCGCCCCCGCCGCAGCCGGATACCCGCCAGACGCGCGGTGCAGAGCAGCAGCAGGTAGTCCATGGCGCTGTTCAGCAGGAACACGCTGTCCACATACACCACCGTCACGGCTCCGCCCCCTCTCGTCAACGCAGTCCATTATAGGGCAGGCTTCCCGGAAATGTGGTCGCAAACTGCCGGTCATAAAGAAGGTTTTTCGGGCAAAAAAAGAGGGCGGACACCCGTCCGTCCTCTTTTTTACGCCAGATAGGGCACTACCATGGAGGCCAGCAGGGCCACGATCATGACCACCATCAGTACCAGGGCCACGGCCCGGGTCCATTTCCCGTTCATTTCGGTTCCTCCTTCGTCAGGATCTTGCGGATGCTCTTCTCCGCCTTGCTCCGGGGCACCATCAGTTCGTGGCCGCAGCCCAGGCACTTCAGCTTGATGTCCATACCTACCCGCAGGATCTCCCACTGGGTGCTGCCGCAGGGATGGGCTTTTTTCAGTTCCACGATATCGTGCAGATGCAGGTCCATGCGCGCCTCCTGTCAAACCATTCTTGTCCTGTGCATATAGTACTATAACAAAATCGAAGCCGCGTCAAGCGGCAGATAGGATGAGATCAGCGATGCCGGAAAATCGAATGTTTCTGCCGGAAGGCCTGCGGCCCCCCGGAGCCTTTTCCCTGTCCTCCCTCCGCGACGCCATGGAGTCCGGCGCCGTGCTGGAGGCCCCTGTCCAACGCTGCGACACCAACCGCACCCTCCATATCCCCTTAGGCACCATGGCGGGGCAAATGGTCCGGGAGGAGGTCCTCTCCCCTTGGATCAGCGGCTCTGAGCGGGATATCTCCGTTTTATCAAGAGTTGGAAAGCCAACCTGCTTTATAGTAAAATCCATCACCGCCGATGAAAAAGGAGCGCCTGTGGCCCTGCTCAGCCGCCGGGAGGTCCAGGAGCGGGCTTTGAATTTTTTCCTGGAAAACCTGCTTCCCGGCACGGTACTCACCTGCCGGGTGACCCATCTGGCGTCTTTTGGCGCCTTTCTGGACATTGGCTGCGGCGTGGTGTCCATGCTGCCCATTGAGCGCATCTCCATCTCCCGCATCCGCCACCCAGGCGAGCGATTCCAGGTGGGGCAGAAAATTTTAGCGGCAGTGCTGAGCGTGGATAGGGAGCGCCGCCGGTTCACCATGACCCACCGGGAGCTGCTGGGCACCTGGCTGGAAAACGCCAGCTGGTTCCAGCCAGGGGAGACGGTGCCGGGCATCGTCCGCAGCGTCCAGCCCTACGGCAGCTTCGTTGAGCTGACGCCCAACCTCTCCGGCCTGACGGACGCCCGGGAGGGCCTGGCCCCAGGGGACCGGGTCTCTGTTTACATCAAGAGCATCCGCCCGGAACGGATGAAGGTGAAGCTCCAGCTCATCGAAAAGCTTCCGCCGGAGGGGACCCCGCCGCCGCTGAAATACCAGATCACCGACGGCCGGCTGGACCGCTGGGTCTACTCCCCGCCCAATTACGAAAGGGAGCTGGTGGAGACAGTGTTTCAGGAGGGTAGCTGAAAGACGGATGCCGTCATCTGCCCCCAGTCGCTGCTGTAAGCCAGAAAGAGCTGATTCCCAGAGACTGCCATCCGCCGGTTCCCGTCAAAACTCCATGTTCGCCGGATGGTCCAGTCCGCAGTCCCGTCCGGCAAAAAGCCAAAGATGGAAAAAACGCCGCTGTGGCCGGTATAGTCTGACATGACCGCAAGAGCACCATCCTCCCGGACGCAAAGTTCCCTTGCGCCGGAGGCTCCGGCGGTAGGATATCCATACCGCACCGGCGCTCCCCCGTCAAAGGGGCACCAGAATACCGCTCTTGCGAAAAGACTGTGCAGGAACACGCCCTGCTCCGTAAAGAGGGTGCGGTCCACTCCAAATTTTGTTTTCAGATGAAGTGCCCGGGTCTCCAGCAATCTACCGTCCCCGGAAAAGCACAGCTTCTGGAAGCATTCCTCTGGGGGAGAAGGCGAGAGCAGCATTCGGTTTCCCACCCAGAATCCCGTTTCATCCGAATGGAGCACAGGCGGTTCCATCGTCTGGGATTTCCAGGAAGCTCCTTCCATCGCTTGACCGGACGGGTCCAGATACATCGCTTCCACCGTTCCGGGATTCTCCGTATAGAGAAATACCGCAGCCCGCCCATCCGGCAGAGCCTGGGCATGGTGCAGCGCCCCCGGCTCATCGGTGGTGCTCCGCCAGTTCCGATGGCGGTAATGGAAGCGGCAGGCTCCCTGCCCGTTCAGACGATATACTTCCCGTTCGCCGCAGCGAAGCAGGAAATCTCCGTCGGGAAACCGGCTGATATAGGGCGGATTGCCCTGAAGCGGCAGCGGGACTTCCGCAGCCGCGCCGCCGTCATAATCCACCGTCAACAGCCGATAACCGCCGCCAAAAGCCCCTTTTTCCGCTTTGGAGGCATGGACAAAAAAGACCAGCTGACCGTGCGCAGGGTCGTCGAAGCAGAGCCGGGATGGCATGGCGTAAATGACTGCGTCCTTTCGCTCGGACACCCGCAGCCCCGGAAAGATCCGCAGCGTTTCCCAGTCCGCACCGGCCCAACGGTACAGTGTCAGGCTGTCCGCTTCGGTTTCGGAAACCACCAGAAATACCTGCCCCAGGCGATTTTGCAGCAGCACAAAGTCACCCGGCTCCACGGAGAACGTCCGCTCCGACTGCATTCTTGCCCGCCTCACAGCTCTCTCCCCTTGATCTTTTCCCAATAGGTCTTGGCGGCCTGCTCCGTCTTATTGTCGCCCCACTCGTAGTACTTTGCGTCCTTCAGCACGTCGGGCAGGTACTGCTGCTCCACCCAGCGGTTGGGGAACACATGGGGATACAGGTAGTGCTGCTGGTTGTCAAAGCCGGTGGTATCGGCGTGGACATTCTGCAAACACCGGGGAATGTCGCCGCTCTTGCCCTTTTTCAGGTCCTCCATGGCGGCGATGATGGCGTTGTGGGCGGTGTTGGACTTGGGTGCGGTGGCCAGTAGAATGGCGGCCTCCGCCAGAGGCAGCCGGGCCTCCGGCAGCCCCACCTGCAAGGCGGCATCCACGCAGGCCTTTGTGATGGCGATGGCCATGGGGTAGGCCAGGCCGATGTCCTCGGCGGCGATGACCAGCAACCGCCGGCAGGGGGAAAGCAGGTCCCCTGCCTCCAGCAGACGGCCCAGATAGTGGACCGCCGCGTCAGGGTCGCTGCCCCGGATGGATTTCTGCAGGGCGGAGAGAATGTCGTAGTGGGCGTCGCCGTCCCGGTCGTAGCGCATGGCGCTGCGCTGGGAGACCTGAGAGGCGTCCTCCTTCATCAGGCGAATTTCACCATTTTTCACCTCCGCCGCCTGGCACAGCAGCTCCACGGCGTTGATGGCCTTCCGCACATCGCCGCCGCAGGCGGTGGCGATCTGGAGGGGCACGCCCTCCTCCCAGGAAAGGGGCAGGGGGCTCCGCTCTCTTTCAATGTTCAGTGCCCGAAGGACGGCGGGTTCCGTCTCCTCCGCCGGGACGGCTTTGAACTCGAACACCGTGCTGCGGGACAGGAGGGCGCTGTACACATAGAAATAAGGGTTCTCCGTAGTGGAGGCGATCAGGGTCAGCTTGCCGTTCTCCATGAACTCCAGCAGGCTCTGCTGCTGTTTTTTGTTGAAATACTGGATCTCATCCAGGTACAGCAGCACTCCGCCGGGGGCCAGCAGGGTACCCACGTCGGCACAGATGTCCTTGATGTCCTGGAGGGACGCCGTGGTGGCGTTGAGCCGGTACAACGTCTTCTTCGTCTTTTCGGCGATGATGTTGGCGATGGTGGTCTTGCCGGTACCGGAGGGGCCATAGAACACCATATTGGCGTCGGCGCCGCTTTCAATCAGCCGCCGCAGCACACCGCCGGGGCCCAGCAGGTGCCGCTGGCCCACCACTTCCTCTAAAGTTTTGGGGCGTATCTCGTCTGCAAGGGGACGCTGCATGGCGGTCCCTCCCTTCCCGAATGTCTGATTTTATATTTTATCATACTTTTGTTCGAATTACCATGGTTTTTTCTCTGGCCTTTTGCCGAAGGTTGTGGTATCCTGTTTGGCAAGAGGTGATTCGTCATGAGTTCCAAAGCCGCCGTCAAGCGCATCATCGAGACACTGAAAGGCATCTATCCCGACGCCTTGTGCTCTTTGCAGTATGAAAAGGACTACGAGCTGCTGTTCGCCGTGCGCCTTTCCGCCCAGTGCACTGACGAGCGGGTGAACAAGGTGACCCCCGCGTTGTTTGAGCGGTTCCCCACCCTGGAGAGCTTCGCTGAGGCGGATCCGAAAGAGGTGGGTGAATATATCCACTCCTGCGGGTTCTACAACGGCAAGGCCCGGGACCTGGTGGCCTGCGCCCAGCAGCTTTTGGAAAAGCACGGCGGCAGGGTCCCCGGCACCATGGAGGAGTTGACCGCCCTGCCCGGCGTGGGCCGCAAGACCGCCAATCTCATTCTGGGTGATATCTTCGGTCAGGAAGGCTACGTCTGCGATACCCACTGTATCCGCATTACCGGCCGCCTGGGCATCACCGACGGCTCAAAGGACCCCCTTCAGGTGGAGCGGCAGCTGCGCCAGTGCATCCCTCCCAAGGAGTCCAGCGACTTCTGCCACCGAATGGTCCTCTTCGGCCGGGATACCTGCACCGCCCGGTCTCCCAAGTGCGAGAGCTGCCCCCTGGCTGCCGACTGCGACACCGCCAAGGCCGCCCGAAAGGCCAAAAAATAACGAATCGATTCTGTGCCTGCGCCGTCTGCGCAGGCACATTTTTTTCTCCGCCTTCATATACTGCCATGGAACATATTTCCATAAGGAGGCAGCTATGGACGAGAAGATGCAACGGATGATGGAGCAGCTGCAGCGGGACCCCTCCGCCATTCAGGGGCTGATGCAGTCCCGGGATGGGCAGGCGCTGCTGCGGATGCTGACCCAGCAGGACCAGGGGGCCTCCCTCCAGCGGGCGGCCCAGTCGGCGGTAAAGGGCGACACGACCCAGCTGGCCCGGATGGTGACCCAGGTGATGCAAAGTCCCGATGGGGCGGCGCTGGTGGAGCGCATCAACAAGGCGATCCGAAAATAAACGGTTCTCCGGGAAAGGCAGGTGGCGGCGGTGGCCGAATTCGATGAAAAACTGAACAGTATTCTGGGCAACCCGGACGCCATGGCGCAGATCATGCAGCTGGCCCAGTCCCTGTCCGGCGGCAATCAGGCGGTGGAAGCGCCGCCTCCCGCCCAGCCTTCCCCGCCGCCGGCGCCCGCCTTCACGCCTCCGCCCCGGCAGGCGCCGGTTCCGCCTCCGCCAGCAGGATCGGAGCTGCTCTCCTCTCTCGCCGGCGGGCTGGACCCAAAAATGATCTCCCGGCTGGTGCCCCTGCTCCAGGAGCTGGGAGGCCAGCAGGACAGCAACGCCCGGGCGCTGCTGTACGCCTTGCGGCCCTACCTGAAGCCGGAGCGGCAAGAGAAGGTGGAGCGGGCCCTCCAGCTGGCGCGGCTGTTCCACCTGGGGAAGAAATTCCTGGCGGAGTGGGGAGGCTGAGCCATGTATAACCGTTATATCCGCAACGACAACGGCAGCTACACCCGCATCCCTCAGGAGGAGGACCGGCAGCAGGGGCCGTCCCGCCAGGAGCAGGCACAGCAGCAAGCACCGCCTCCCCCGCCGCCTACGCCGGAATCGGAGCACCGTCCGCCTCCCGGCGGTGAGCCCCGGCGGCCACAGCCGCCTCCGCCTCCCATTGGCGTCTCGCCGCCCTTTACGGACGGTCTAAGCGGCTTTCTGCGGCACATCCTGGACCAGCTCCACCTGGACCACGTGGACACCGGGGACCTGCTGCTGTTGGGTCTGCTGTTCTTCCTGTTCCGGGAGGAGGCGGACGAGGAGCTGCTGGTAGCTTTGGGACTGCTGCTGATCCTGTGAAAAAGGACCCCCTCCCATGTTGGGAAGGGGTCCTTGCTTTCAGTCTTCATCCGGCAGCACGCTGGTGCCGTCGGGCAGGGTGAACTCCTGGTCGATGGTCGGGGACAGGTCCTCGCTGGTCTGCCACATCCGGTAGACCGTCTCCTCTCCCAGCAGCTTTTCCGCCGCCACCAGAAGGCCGGAGTCCAGGCTGACCCAGTACCGCAAAACGTAGCCGGCGTCATCCGCCGTGGTCTCCACACAGATGCAGTTCACATCGGAGATCACCTGATAGTCCGCGGCGGCGATCCGCTCTACCGGCAGAGCCAGGATGTCCTCATAGGTGGGGATGGACTGTTCCACGTCGGCGCTGATATCCCCGGCAGGAGCGGTGTACACCGCCGTCTCCCGGTCATACCAGATGTGGGTGGTCTCCCCGTCGGTGAGGGTGTGGCGCACCCGGCCATCCGGCAGGGCGCGGTCCGCCCGGGTCCAGGGAGACTTGACAGTAACGGTGGTCTCCACCGTACCGCTGCCGCCGGACCAGAATTGCTGCACGCTGAGCTGGCGGCGGTAGATCTCCGGCCGGTCCAGGGTAGCGATGGCGGCCTGCACCGTTTTCGGTGTCACAGCCACCACAGTCAATGCCCCCTCCTCCGCCGAGGTGTTTTCCCCCGTCTGTTCCGATGGCAGGGCTTCCGCCGGCAGCTGGATGCTGGGCGGACGGCGCAGGGTATTGGCCAGCATCAGGGCGACGATCAGGACCACCAGCACCACGAACGCCGTGGTGATGAGCCGGATCCGCTTATTTTTCACGGTGGTCCCTCCTCCCCGGTTCAGCCTTCCGTTTGGAAGTCCGCCGGCTTCTCTCCCCGGCCGAAGTGCCACAAAATAGCGTCGGCGATGCGGCGGCAGGCGTTTCCGTCGCCGTAGGGGTTCACGGCGTGGGCCATCTTCTCATAGGCTGCCCTGTCCCGGATGAGCCGGGTTGCCATGGTGACGATGTCATCCTGGACCACGCCGCAGAGGGCCACCGTGCCGGCGGCCACGGCCTCGGGCCGCTCCGTCTCCCGGCGCATCACCAGAACGGGCTTGCCCAGAGCGGGAGCCTCCTCCTGCAAGCCGCCGGAGTCTGTCAGCACCAGGTAGCTGCGGGCCATGAGGTTGTGCATCTCGTCGGCGGGCAGCGGGTCGATGAGATGGACCCGGGGCGCGCCACGGAGGTACTTGTCCACCGCCTCCCGGACCACCGGGCTCAGATGGACGGGGTACACCAGCTCCACGTCCGGGTTCTCCTCGACGATCTGCCGCAGGGCCAGCATGATGTTTTTCATAGGCTCGCCGTAGTTTTCCCGCCGGTGGCAGGTCACCAGGAGGATCTTCTTTTCGCCGTAGGGCAGGCGGTTCAGTTCATCCGTTGTAAAGGTATAGTCCTTGCGGACCGTTGTTTTCAGAGCGTCGATAACGGTGTTGCCAGTGACAAACAGGCCCTCGGTGATACCCTCCTTCAGGAGGTTGTTCTTATTGTTCACCGTGGGGCAGAAATAGAGGTCCGCGATGGCGCTGACCAGCTTGCGGTTCATCTCCTCCGGGAAGGGGGAATACTTGTCGTAGGTCCGCAGCCCTGCCTCCACATGGCCCACCGGCACCTGATGGTAGAAGGCGGACAGGGCGCCGGCAAAGGTGGTGGAGGTGTCGCCGTGGACCAGGATCATGTCCGGCTTCAACGATTCGATGGCCTCGTCCATGCCCATGAGACATTTGCTGGTGATGGTGGACAGGGTCTGCCGGGGAGTCATGATATCCAAGTCCCAGTCCGGTTTCAGCTCAAAGACCTCCAGCACGCTGTCCAGCATCTGGCGGTGCTGGGCGGTGACGCAGCAGAGGCTCTCGATCTCCGGCCGGGAGGCCAGCTCCCCCACCAGCGGGCACATTTTGATGGCCTCCGGCCGGGTGCCGAAGACGCTCATGATACGAAGCTTGTCCATTTATGGTTCCTCGCCTTTCTTCTCTTCCTTGTGCTGAACGTGCTCCTTCAGCCCTTCGATCTCCTCGTGAAGCTCCTCGGTCAGTTCTTTGGTGACCTCCTTGGGGAACACCACCCGGGCGGCCACCACCGCCACGATGCACAGCGCCGCGAAAAGCACCATGGCCTTCTGCTCGCCGCCGGTGGTCAACACCACGGCAGAGAGACCCAGGATAGCGGAGATAACATACAACGTGGCAACTGCCTGCTTCTGGTTCAATCCCATGTCGATGAGCCGGTGATGGATATGGCTCCGGTCCGCGTGCATGGGGCTCTGGCCGTGGGCGATGCGGCGGATGAAGGCGAATGCCGTGTCAAAAATGGGCAGGCCCAGGATCAAAAACGGCACCACAAAGGAGATGACCGCGTAGTATTTGAACAAGCCCTGGATGGACATAGTGGCCAGAATGAAGCCCAGGAAGGTGGCGCCGGTGTCGCCCATGAACATCTTGGCAGGGTTCATGTTATAAGGCATGAAGCCCACGCAGGCCCCCACCAGGGCCGCCAGGACGATGGCTACCTGGGTCTGGTTGCCCACCA
This sequence comes from uncultured Clostridia bacterium, assembly GCA_945873695.1. GTDB lineage: Bacteria > Bacillota > Clostridia > Oscillospirales > Oscillospiraceae > Oscillibacter. Next base: position 19,140 of record CAMCDX010000012.1, read on the forward strand.
GGGCGATGACCAGCATGGTGGTGGCGGAAATGGCGGAGACGCCATTGGCCAGGCCGTCCAGACCGTCAATGAGGTTCACGGCGTTGGTGATGGCCACGATCCAGATCACGGTGAAGGGAATAGACAGCCAGCCCAGTACCCAATACAGATCATCGGAAAAAATATTGGGATTGGAGAAGGCCAGGATCTGGACGCCGTGGGTAGCGGGGATGCTGGCGGCCACGATCTGCACCACAAATTTGAGCATGGCGGGCAGAGCCATGATGTCATCCACCACGCCCAGCACCACGATGATGACCGCGCCCAGAAGGATGCTCTTCATTTCCGAAGTGATGGACGCGAACAGCAGGATGCTGACCATGAATCCAATAAAGATGGCCAGGCCCCCCAGCCGGGGAATGGGGACCTTATGCATCCGGCGGGCGTCCTTTGGCACGTCGATGGCTCCCACCTTGTAGGCGAAGGTCTTCACCACCGGGGTGGTCAGGAAGCTGACCACCAGCGCCACTACCAGGGCCAGGACCACATAGGCCACCAGCTGATTGTCGATCAACATGTCATTCCTCCATCAACGGGCGGCGAAGCCGACCTTTCTCTGGACCTTGGAAAGGGTCTTGTTGGCCAGGTACTGGGCCCGCTGGGCGCCCTCCCGGTAGACGCTCTCCAGATAAGCCTTATCGGCCATCAGCCGCTCGGACTCCTCCCGGATGGGACGCAGCAGTTCCACCACGGCGTCCGCCACGGCGGGCTTGAACACGCCGTAGCCCTGGCCGGCGAACTCCTCCTCTGCCTCCTCCATGGTCTTGCCGGTAGCGGCGCAGTAGATGGTCAGCAGGTTGGAAACACCGGGCTTGTTCTCCTTGTCAAATCGTACCGCGGTCTCGCTGTCGGTGACGGCCCGCTTGAACTTCCGCCGGATCTCCTCCGGTTTGTCCATCAGATAAACGCAGCCGTCGGGATCGGACTTGCTCATCTTGTTGTCCGGGTTGCCCAGGCTCATGACACGGGCGCCCATCTTGGGGATGAAGGGCTCCGGCAGGGTAAAGGTGTCGCTGTACACACCGTTGAACCGCTGGGCGATGTCCCGGCACAGCTCCACATGCTGCTTCTGGTCGGCGCCCACCGGCACCAGGTCCGCCTGGTACAGCAGAATATCCGCCGCCATCAGCACCGGGTAGGTAAACAGGCCCGCGGTGATGTTGTCCGCGTGCTGCTGGGACTTCTGCTTGAACTGGGTCATGCGGCTCAGCTCACCGAACTGGGTATAGCAGCCCAGAATCCAGCCCAGTTCCGCGTGCTGGGGCACATGGCTTTGGATGAACATGATGTTCTTCTGGGGGTCCAGGCCACAGGCGATATACTGGGCCAACTGGGCCACGGACCGGCGCCGCAGCTGCGCCGGATCCTGACGGACGGTAATGGCATGCATATCCACGATGCAGTAGATGCAGTCATATTCATCCTGGAGGGCCACCCAGTTCTTAATGGCGCCCATATAAGAGCCCAGAGTCAGCTCGCCGCTGGGCTGGATGCCGCTGAAGATTCTCTTTTTCCGCGCTTCATTTTCCATAAATCGCACCTCGCTGTTCCGCGCCGCCGGGAATGATTTGCCTGACGGCGATTTAATCGTTATATTATAGCACGGTATCTGGTAAAGTGCAAATCCTTCTTCCCGGGTTTTCCATCACCGGGGCCACACCAGGCTGACAGCGCACAGGGCCAGAGCCGCCGCCATGGTGATGTCCACCGCCCGGCGATGGTCCGTCAGCAGCTTCTGCAAGGACGCTCCGGCAAACAACCACACCAGATTGGCCACAGGCCCGGTGAAGGGCAGGAACAGGCCCACTGCCAGCAGGCGCCAGAAGGAGTGGGTATGGGGCAGCACGTAGGAAGCCAGGGCCGTCATGCAGAACACCATGATCTTCACATTCGTCAGCTGCACCAGCAGCCCTGTGCGGAAACTGGGGGCGGCGGGGTCCCGGCCGCCGCTCTTGGCGGGCCGCAGCATATGCCAGGCCATCCACAAAATATAGGCGGCGCCCACCCAGGACAGGACGCCCACATAGCGGTCCAGCACCGCGCCCAACAGGTATGTCACCGCCACGGAAACCATGGAGACGATGAAAAATCCGCTGAACAGCCCCCGCCACTGCCGCAGGGCCGGTCCCCTGCCATACCGCAACGCGGCGGACAGGGAGCAGAGATTCGCTGGGCCGGGGGTGATGGCGGAGACATAACAGTAGAGCAAAAACGAAGGGATGAGGGCCACAGGCACAGGGACACTTCCTTTCCTGAAATTACCGGGTCAGCGGCGCTTTTCCGTGGGGCAATCGGTCATTGGGAAGCCGTTCCATTCCACCGACCCGTCAGCCCGGGCAGTCCGGCGAAATATCAGCTCTGATCGTGGTGATTCTCACCAAACGCACACTTTTGCCCTATCTTACCATGCCGGCCCTCCCTTTTCAAGAAAGGCGGCGGTTTGCCTTGACATTTTGGGGGAAAATGGCGATAATGTAATCTGTTGTATTGCGTAAAAATTACGGCATGGAGGTACTTTCATGGCACTCGATATGAAATTCTTTGAAGAAATGGAAGCCCGCATCCCCAAGGGGAAGGTCCGCACCCGGTTTGCCCCCTCCCCCACGGGCTATATGCATGTGGGCAACCTGCGCACCGCCCTGTACACCTGGCTCATCGCCCGGCATAATGACGGCACGTTCATCCTCCGCATTGAGGACACCGACCAGGGCCGTCTGGTGGAGGGCGCCACCGACGTGATCTACCGCACCATGGCCGAGTGCGGCCTGACCCACGACGAAGGCCCCGACGTGGGCGGCCCCACCGGCCCCTATATCCAGTCCCAGCGCCGCGACCTTTATCTGCCTTACGCCCAGCTGCTGGTGGAGAAGGGCGCCGCCTACTACTGCTTCTGCGAAAAGGCCGAGTCCGAGGAGGACTCCGGTGACTTCGACCGGGCTGACGATCCCTGCCGCGACCTGAGCCGCGAGGAAGTGGAGGCCAACCTGGCTGCCGGAAAGCCCTATGTCATCCGCCAGCGCATCCCCCATGAGGGTGCCACCACTTTCCATGACGTCTCTTTCGGCGACATCACCGTGGAGAACAAGACCCTGGACGACCAGGTGCTGCTGAAGCGGGACGGCCTGCCCACCTACAACTTCGCCAATGTGGTGGACGACCACCTCATGGGCATCACCCATGTAGTCCGGGGCAGCGAATACCTCAGCTCCGCTCCGAAATATAATCTGCTGTACGAGGCCTTCGGCTGGGATATCCCCACCTACGTCCACTGCTCCCCCGTCATGCGGGACCAGCACAATAAGATGAGCAAGCGCCATGGCGACCCCTCCTACGAGGACCTGAAGGCCCAGGGCTATCTGACAGACGCCATTTTGAACTATGTGGCTCTGCTGGGCTGGGCCCCCAAGGGCGAGCGCAGCGAGCAGGAGATCTTCTCCCTTGAGGAGCTGGTGGAGGCCTTTGACATCGCCGGTATCTCCAAGTCCCCCGCCATCTTCGACATTGAGAAGCTGACCTATTTCAACGCCACGTACCTGCGTGCCCTGACTCCCGAGGCGTTCGCCAAGGTGGCCGAGCCCTATATCCGTCAGACTGTGAAGAACCCCGCCATTGACACCGCCGCCATCGCCGCCCTGCTGCAGGCCCGGTGTGAGAAGCTGACGGACATCCCCGAGAAAGTGGACTTCTTTGACCAGCTTCCCGAGTATGACGTGGAATTCTTCACCAACAAGAAGTCCAAGACCAACGCCGAGGTCTCCCTGAAGATGCTGGAGGCCGTGATCCCCGCCCTGGAAGCCATCAACGACTGGACCCAGGACACCGTTCACGACACCCTCATCGATCTGGCCGCCGCCCTGGAAGTGAAGAACGCCACGCTGATGTGGCCCGTCCGCATCGCCGTGGCCGGCAAGCTGGTGACCCCCGGCGGTGCCGTGGAGCTGTGCCACATTCTGGGTAAAGAGGAGACCCTTCGCCGCCTGAAGCTGGGCATGGAGAAGCTGCGGGCATGAAGGGCGTTCTGGAATACCAGTTCGGCGGACTGAAGACTGCCTGGGAGGACGGCCTGGCCTGGGAGTTCAAGCGTTCCATCATCGCCTTTTTCCTCCTGTGGCTGCTCTCCTGGGGTGCCTGCATGGCGCTGCCGGACCTGCGGGACCGCCTGGTGGATTTTGCTCTGGGGACTCTGTCCAGTCTGAATGTGACGGACCAGAACGGCGCCCTCTCCGCCATGGCTCTGTTTTCCAACAACCTTCAGGCCGCTGCCTTCATCATGGTCCATGGACTGCTGCCCTTCCTTTATCTGCCGGCCATGTCCCTGGGACTCAATGCCCTGCTGCTGGGCGTCATGGCCGCCTGGACGCTGACCAGCGGATATTCATTCCCGGCGTATCTGGCGGCACTGGTCCCCCACGCCGTCTTTGAGCTGCCGGCGCTGTTCTGCGCCTTTGCCATGGGGCTGTATGTCTGCGGCCAGCTGACCCGCCGCGTCCGTAAGGACAAGAGCGCTCTCTCCCTCTGGGACTGCCTGGTGCTGGTCTCCCGGGTGCTTCTGATGATCGACATCCCCCTGCTGGCCGCCGCCGCTTTGATGGAAGCCTATGTCACTCCGCTGGTGGCCTCCCTGTTCTTTTAAACTTCAACATAAAGGATTGATCTTTTCATGAGCAAGCTTTTCATCCCCTCCGATTACAAGATGCCCCTGCCCAACTATGAGCTGCAGCGGGCCATCGCATTCATCAAGGATTCCTTCCAGACCAACCTCAGCAACGCCTTGAACCTGCGCCGTGTCTCCGCCCCCCTGTTCGTGGATGGCGGCTCCGGCCTGAATGACGACCTGAACGGCGTGGAACGTCCCGTTTCCTTCGACATCCCCGACGTGAAACTCAATGGTCAGGTGGTCCATTCTCTGGCCAAATGGAAACGTCTGGCGCTGAAGCGCTACGGATTCCACGCGGGCAAGGGTCTGTATACCGATATGAACGCCATCCGGCGGGATGAAGAAGTGGACAATATCCACTCCATCTACGTGGACCAGTGGGACTGGGAGAAGATCATTTCCCGGGAGGACCGGAACGTCAGCTACCTGAAATCCAGCGTCCGGGCCATCGTGGGGGCCGTATGCGAAACCGCCGAGGCCCTGAACGTAGCCTTCCCCAGCCTGCGGGGCAAGCCGGAACGGAAAGTGTTCTTCATCACTACCCAGGAGCTGGAGGACCTGTATCCCGACTTGACGCCTGGCGAGCGGGAGACCGCCATCTGCCGGGAGCACCACACGGTCTTCCTGATGCAGATCGGCAAGACGCTGAAGTCCGGCACCAAGCACGACGGCCGCGCCCCCGACTACGACGACTGGGATCTCAACGGCGACATCCTCATGTGGAACCCTGTTCTGGAGCGGAGCTTTGAGATCTCCTCCATGGGCATCCGGGTGGACGAGGAGTCCCTGGACCGCCAGCTGACACTGGCAGGCTGCGACGAGCGCCGGAACCTCCCCTTCCACAAAATGCTGCTGAACGGTGAACTGCCCCTGACCATGGGCGGCGGCATCGGCCAGTCCCGGCTGTGCATGCTGATGCTGGGCACCTGCCATATCGGCGAGGTCCAGGCCAGCCTGTGGGACAAGGAGACCCTGGAAGCCTGTGAAAAAGCTGGTATCACGCTGCTGTAAAGGTATAATACATCACGGAAAAAGAACCTGCTTTCGGTGGAAAGCAGGTCTTTTTTCACAGTTTACAGCAGGAGAGGACGTACTCCGCCGCCCGTTTGGCGCCGCCCGCCTCCCGGAAGCTCCGGGCAATGCGGGCTGTCTGTTCTTTGTAGGAGGATTCATCCAGTACTCGCTCCAGGGCTTCCCGGATATGGGCCGGGTCCTCCGACCGAAGACGCAATCCCATGCCCAACTCTTCCATGCGGTCCGCCACGGCAGCCTCCTCACTCTGCTGAGGGTCCAGCACCGTGGGAACGCCATACCAGATGGCCTCGCTGGCGCTGTTCATGCCGCAGTGTGTCAGAAACACATCTGCCTGCTGCAGCACCGCCAACTGATCCACCCGCTCCGCCGCATGGATATTGGGCGGCAGAGTCCCTAATGCTTCCAGATTCTCCGCCGTCCCCACCGACAGCACGGCGTCCACATTCATGTCCGCCAGCGCTTCCGCGCAATTTATGCAAAAGCGCCTCCGATCATGCATGACAGTCCCCAGGGACACATAAATCAGCGGGCGGGACTTGGCTCCCACCGGCTCCTCCCGCTCCGGCACGGAGGGCCCAACAAAGGCATAGTGCTCTGAAAAGGTCTCGGCCATGGGCTGAAACTCCCGGGAGGTATACACGATGGTGTTGGTCTCGTTGTCGTTCTGCAGCAGGTCTGTCACCTTCTCCACCGGGTATCCGTGCTGCCGCAGCAGGGCCATCTTGCGTCCGATCCGGGGCACTCCCAGCAGAGATCGCAGCAGTTCCCCTGCCTTGGGCTTCATCAGCTGGGCGGAGTGCTGGTTAAAGGCAAAGGTGGTGGTGGAGCAGACATAGGGGATGCCCAGCTTTTTGGCAAAGAGCTTTCCCCAGAAGCAGACAGAATCTGAAACGACCACATCCGGCTGAAACTCCTCCAGTTCCCGACAGACCTGGTCCTCCAGGGTCAGCGTGGTGTCCGTCACCATCTCCACCAGGGCCGCGAAATCCCGTCCCACTTTTTTATCCAGGTCCTTGGGTTGCGGCGGCAGGGCCCCATCGCAGCAGATCACCTCCGCACCGGCGGCCTCCAGCTTCTCCCGAAAGGGCGCAAAGGAATAATAGCGCACCTGATGCCCCTTAGCCGTCAGCTGCCGCACGACTTCAACGGTGGGGTTGGTGTGTCCCCAGGCGGGGATACAGAAAAACACGATCCTGCTCATGTGGGGTCCTCCCCGCTGAGGATGGCATTGAACTGTTGGAACAGGACATCATCCTTGGTGATGGCGATGCCCTGCTTTTTGTCCGCCAGCACCAGCAGCGTATCCCCCGGCTTGATGTCGAACAGGTCCCGGACGCCCTTGGGGATCACGATCTGGCCCTTCTCCCCTACCCGGACGGTGGCGGCATATTTTCCCTTAGGCTGCCCCATATCCTCACCTCAAATTACCCTTTCGGGTAAAAGTATGAAAAGTTATACTTTTCATACTTATAATACATCATCTTTCTCCCATCGTCAAGAAAAAAGACGCCGCGCAAGGCGGCGTCTCAGGCTGTCGAAAAAGTCCGACGGACTTTTTCGACGCCTTCACAATACCTC
>CAMCDX010000013.1 GCA_945873695.1 uncultured Clostridia bacterium
TGCGGCTTGCCGCATGGGGAAGCAAGCCCGGCTACGAAGATAGAAAGGCTGCGCTGGAGGCCAAACTGAACAAATAATATGCTGCTTTATGAGCGGGGGCTTGCCCAGGAGCCGCCGCGGATGCGGCGCACGAGCGTTTTGCCTGTCGGGCAAAACCTCGAACCTGACGGAATTCATTTCCGGCAGGTTGGTAAAATCCGGGGTCCCCATGCGGCTTGCCGCATGGGGAAGCAAGCCCGGCTACGAAGATAGAAAGGCTGCGCTAGAGGCCAAACTGAACAAATAACAAGGCGGGCCCGGACGGAAACGCCCGGGCCCTGTCAATCTCCATTATGAACAAAGTTTAAAATCGCTTTTTTGCATTGTTTTTTACGAAACTTTATGATATGCTTAACTTAGCAAAATTCCCCCCTATGACATCTATTTGACAGGAGTGATTTGATATGGTCAGACTTATTATGGGCGTGAAGGGTTCCGGAAAGACCAAGCAGCTCATCGAACTGATCAACAACGCGGCGAAGGACGAGCCCGGCAACGTGGTTTGCATCGAAGCCAATCGCAATATGACTTACGACATCCACTACCACATCCGTCTCATCGACGCTCAGGAATATAAGCTGAACAGCTATGACTTGTTCCGCGGCTTCATCAGCGGCCTGTACGCGGGCAACTATGATATCTCCCACGTGTTCATCGACAACCTGTGCAAGACCGTGGGCCAGGACGTGGACAAGGATACCGAGAATTTCCTCAACTGGCTGGATGTGTTCGGCGAGAAGAACAACATCAAGTTCACCGTCACCATCAGCGCGGACGCCAGCGCCGCCACCGACGGCATGCAGCGCTTCCTGTAAGAGCTGTTCAGACAAATCCATACACAAAAACCGCCGCCGGGAGCTATGCTCCCGGCGACGTCTTTTTCCGCTTACTCTTCGGTGCTTTCCTGTTCGCCCCGGAGCCGGCGGATGGTCTCCGGCAGATTCTCCTGGTGCAGCTCCGCCGCTTTGAAGTGCAGCAGGGCGAAGTTCAGGTTGAACAGCGTGCCCACACCCACTCCGGTGATGACGGTGCCGACACCCACCTGGCCGCCCAGCCGCCAGCCCACAAAAATGGCGATCAGCTCCACCGTGGCCCGGCACAGGCCCACGGACCGCCCGGTCTTCCGGGCCAGCACCACCATCAGCGCGTCCCGGGGGCCGGAGCCCAGGGCGCTCCTCATATACATCCAGGTGCCCAGGGCCAGCAGTTCCATCCCTGCCAGCAGCATCAGCAGGCCGGACCACAGGCTTTGCATTTGGGGGATCCAGCCCAGATACAGCAGCACATCGATGCAGACCGGGCAGAAGAAGATGTTGGCCAGGGTGCCGATACCGAAGCTCTCGCCGCAGAGGACGGCAATGGCGATGACCGCCGCGCCTACGATCATGGCGGCGGTGCCGTAGGTGATGCCGAAAAAGATCGACATACCGTTCTGCAGCACGCTCCAGGGCTCCAGCCCCACATTGGCCTGGAGCATCATGGTGATACCCACGGCACTGACCATCAGGCCGCCGGCCAGGATCAGCAGACGGCGGCCGTATTCCCGCATCATAAAATCGCCCCTCACTTAAAGATACAGTTCGCCCCAGCGGCCGCAGGACTCGAAGCCCACCTGCCGGTACAGCTCCGCCACCTCATCATAGCCGGAGATCAGCCGGGGTGTCTTCCCCTTTTCCTGAATACGCTTCACCAGGAAACGGGTGACGCGGGTCCCCAACCCGCGGTGCCGGTACTCCGGCACCACCGCCACCGCCGCGATCACGCCGCACTCGTCGTCCTCTGACACGATGCAGCCGGTACCCACGGTCTGCCCGTCGGCGTCCATCTGGTACAGCTCCATCAGCCCCCGGTCCAGCTTCTGCCGCAGGTCGGCGGCCCAGGTCTCAAAGCGCAGATGGGTCTGGTAGTACGTATGGCTCCGCTGTAAAACGGAAAACACCGCCCGCAGATCTCCCGGGCCGATGTCCGGAAACTGGCCTTCCAGACTGCCGCCCCGGTACACCATATAATATGAACTCTCCGTGGTGCCGCCCAGCAGGGCCTGCAGCGCGGCGCACTGATCCCGGTTGGTGTCCACCTCCCGGACGCCCTCCGCCCGGACCAGCTCCGCGATGGGGCCGGGGTCCATGCCCGGCCGGGCTGATACCGTCAGCACGTCGTCGGCCAGATACAAAGCGGCATCCTCTCCGCGGGTCCAGAACCGGGCCCGGCTGTCCTCCAGACCATAGGCCCGCAGGGCTGTCAGCGCCCGGGAACCGAACACGTGCTCATGGCCGCAGGCCCGGATGAATACCGGCACCTGGTCAGCGCTCTCCAGCCGCGTCAGCATAGGACTTCCTCCTTAAAATCGGAAGCAGGCCAAGGCCTGCTTCCTGTCTTACATGTCAGACGCATCATTCCCGCGTCTCGGCGTGGCCGCTCTTCAGCTGGGACAGATAGCGGTACACGCTGGCCTGGGAGCAGTGGAGCCCCGCGGCCACGTCCTTTACGGCGCCCTTCAGCAGGAAGATGCCGTTGGCCTCCAAAGCGGCAATGATCTTCAGCCGTTCGTCGGAAGTCAGCCGCTCCGCCGTGACGCCCAGATGCTCCAGTTCCCGGCTGATGGCGTCCGCCGCCACCGCCTCCGTGGAGTTGCGGAATTTTTCCGGCGAGGAGCGGACGGTGAGCGATGCCTCTGGCCGTTCGTCAGCCTGGGGCCGCACCACGTCCTCCACAAAGATATCCGGGTGGCACAGGCCCATGATCTGGCTGCTGACGGCCCGGTAGCGGCTGTCGTCAAAATTGATGCAGAGCATGCCGATGAGCTTGCCGTTTTGCTTGATGAACATGGTGTTGGAGCGCAGGTCCTTGCCGTTGATGGAGACGCCGTAATAGTGCAGCCGGTAATCTGACGTCTCGTAGCTCTTGTCCCGCAGGATGCTCAGCGCCACGTTGGTCAGCGGTGCGCCGATCTCCCGGCCGCTGACATGGTTGTTGGCAATGGCGATGATGGAACGGTTTTTGTCTGTCAGGTCGTGGAGCGCCACCTCATAGTCCGGCCCCAAAGCATGGCCGAGGAACTCTGTCAGCTTCACATAGTGCTGCAGCAGCGCGTTGGTACTGTTGGCCATATGTGTCCCCCCGTCTCATGTCGTCTTTCACCATCATTATATATAGGAAGATATTTTTTGTCAAAAGGATAATTTATTATCTTTATAAGAAATATTTATTACTCGACTGTTCTCGTTCTTTATAGACAATTAACACAAATTCCGTGCGACTAAAATGTTTACACGTACAAAGTGCATAATTTCACTTGACAAAAAATTTTTGTTCTGATAAAGTTATATCGCAAAAACGAAAGGAGGCGCATCGTGATGAAAACTGTTATCAGTACGAGCCAGGCGCCCGCCGCCATCGGCCCGTACGCCCAGGCCGTTGAGCACAACGGACTGATCATCACCTCCGGGCAGCTGCCCATCGATCCCGCCACCGGGGCTTTCCCCGAGGGGATCCAGGCACAGACCCGGCAGTCCCTGACCAACGTCAAAGCCATCCTCACCGAGGCGGGCACCGACATGGACCACGTGCTGAAGACCACCGTGTTCCTCAGTGATATGAACAACTTCGGCGCCATGAACGAGGTTTACGCCACGTTCTTTACGGAAGGCAGCTATCCTTCCCGCTCCGCTGTGGAAGTGGCCCGCCTGCCTAAGGACGCGCTGGTGGAAATCGAAGTCATCGCCGCGAAGTAAGAATTTTCCCAAACCCATTCAACCCTTGTGAATGATACTGTCCGCTAGGCGCAAGGCGGGACCTGGGAAGCCTGTCCTTCGACGACCGGGGTATCCTCTAAAATCAGGCACACCGTGCCAAATTAATGGAGGTAAAGTATTATGTCTAAAGAGTATCCGCTGAATGTTCCCGCCCCCCATCATTTTACCTTTGCTGTCCGCGATATCCCCGACGTGACCGTCGAACAGCGCGAGCGCGCTCTGAAAGCCACCCATTACAACGAGTTCGCATTCCCCTCCGGCATGCTGACCGTGGATATGCTGTCTGACTCCGGCACCACCGCCATGACCAACCACCAGTGGGCTTCCCTGTTCCTGGGTGACGAGGCCTATGGCCGCAACACCGGCTACTATGTCCTGCTGGACACCTTCCGCGACATTTTCGAGCGCGGCGGCGAGAAGAACTGGAAGAAGATCATCGATCTGGTCCGCACCGACTGCCGCGACGTGGAGAAGATGATGGACGAGGTCTACCTCTGCGAGTATGAGGGCGGCCTGTTTAACGGCGGCGCCGCTCAGATGGAGCGCCCCAACAGCTTTATCATTCAGCAGGGCCGTGCCGCTGAGTCCGTTCTGATGGAGATTGTCAAGAAGATCCTGGCCCAGCGTCATCCCGGCAAGGTCTTTACCATCCCCTCCAACGGCCACTTCGACACCACCGAGGGCAACATCAAGCAGATGGGCTCCATCCCCCGCAACCTGTACAACAAGGAGTTGCTGTATGAGATCCCCGAGGGCGGCTCTTACGAGAAGAACCCGTTCAAGGGCAACATGGACATCGAGAAGCTGGAGCAGCTGATCCAGGCCTGCGGTCCCGAGAATGTGCCCCTGATCTTCACCTGCATCACCAACAACCCCATCTGCGGCCAGGCTGTCTCCATGGCCAACATCCGGGAGATCAACCGTGTCGCTCATAAGTATGATATCCCCCTGATCTTCGACGTGGCCCGCTGGGCTGAGAACTGCTACTTCATCAAGATGAATGAAGAGGGCTATGCCGACAAGTCCATCGCCGAGATCGCTACCGAGATGTTCTCCTACTGCGACGGCTTCACCATGTCCGCCAAGAAGGACGGTCACGCCAACATGGGCGGTATGCTGGCCTTCCGCGACAAGGGCCTGTTCTGGCAGAAGTTCTCCGACTTCAACGAGGACGGCTCCATCAAGACCGACGTGGGCGTTCTGCTGAAGGTCAAGCAGATCTCCTGCTACGGCAATGACTCCTACGGCGGCATGTCCGGCCGTGACATCATGGCTCTGGCTGTGGGCCTGTACGAGAGCTGCGACTTCAACTACATGCATGAGCGCGTGCAGCAGTGCAACTACCTGGCCGAGGGCTTCTACAAGGCCGGTGTCAAGGGCGTCGTGCTCCCCGCCGGCGGCCACGCTGTGTACATCAACATGGACGAGTTCTTCGACGGCAAGCGCGGCCACGATACCTTCGCCGGTGAGGGCTTCTCTCTGGAGCTGATCCGCCGCTATGGTATCCGTGTCTCCGAGCTGGGCGACTACTCCATGGAGTATGACCTGAAGACGCCCGAGCAGCAGGCTGAGCTGGCCAACGTGGTTCGCTTCGCCATCGACCGCAGCCGTCTGACCCAGGAGCACCTGGACTACGTCATCGCCGCTGTCAAGGCGCTGTACGAGGATCGTGAGTCCATCCCCAACATGCGCATCGTCTGGGGCCACAACCTGCCCATGCGTCACTTCCATGCCTTCCTGGAGCCCTACCCCAACGAGGAGAAGTAAGGCATCCCCCCATCTATAATTCTGCGTAACCTGCGCCGCGTGGAAAGAGCGCAGGGGCCAAAGTGTGTGTAAAAACGGCGCCCGCGAAAACTGAATATGTTTTCGCGGGCGCCGCAATTTAATGATTAGAGAAGGAGTGTCAAACGCATGAGTAATCAGACTCTGGAAACTCGCGACGGCTTTAAGAGCAAATGGGGCTTTATTCTGGCCTGCATTGGCTCCGCTGTCGGCATGGGCAACATCTGGCGCTTCCCCATCATGGTCTCCACCTGGGGCGGCCTTACCTTCCTGATCCCCTATTTCATCTTTGTCGTTCTGATTGGCGCCTCCGGCGTCATTGAGGAGTTCGCGCTGGGCCGCCGTGCCGCTGCCGGTCCTGTGGGCGCCTTTGGTATGTGTACCGAGGAGCGCACCGGCAGCAAAAAGAGCGGTGAGCTCATCGGTGCCATCCCCATCATCGGCGCCATGATGCTGGCCATCGGCTATACCGTGGTGCTGGGCTGGATCTTCAAGTACACCTGGATGAGCATTTCCGGCAGCCTGTTTGCCATGGGCCAGGATATGAGCGTCATCGGTCCTACCTTCGGTGCTGCCGCTCCCGAGGCCAACACTCTGGGCGAGGCCATCGGCATGATGGCCAGCAACGGCTTCTTCGGTATCGGCAACGGCGTGTGGCAGCTCATCGGTCTGGTGGTCTCCCTGGTCATCATGGCCATGGGCGTTGCCGGCGGCATCGAGAAGGCCAACAAGATCATGATGCCCGTTCTGTTCGGACTGTTCGTGATCCTGGCTGTCTACATCGCCACCCTGCCCGGCGCTTCCGACGGCTATAAGTACATCTTCACCCTGAATCCTGCTGGCCTGCTGAATTGGGAGGTTTGGCTGTTTGCCTTCGGTCAGGCGTTCTTCTCCCTGTCTGTGGCCGGCAACGGTTCCGTGATCTATGGCTCCTACCTGCCCAAGAACGAGGATCTGCCCTCCTCCGCCCGGAATGTGGCTCTGTTTGACACCATCGCCGCTCTGCTGGCCATGATCGTCATTCTGCCCGCCATGAGTGTGGGCGGCATGGAGCCCTCCGCGGGCGGCCCGGGCCTGATGTTCGTGTACCTGCCCAACGTGCTCAACGGCATGGCTGGCGGCCGCATCGTCGGTATGATCTTCTTCGTCGCCGTCCTGTTCGCCGGCCTCAGCTCCATCGTGAACCTGTATGAGGCTCCCGTGGCCTTCCTGCAGGAGAAGCTGCATCTGGGCCGTATCCCCTCCGTTGTGATCATTGGTGCCATCGGCGCTGTGATCTCTGTTATGATCCAGCCCTGGACCTCTCAGTGGATGGATTTGGTGTCCGTGTTTATCTGTCCCCTGGGCGCTGTGCTGGCGGGCGTCATGTTCTTCTGGGTCCTCAAGAAGGAGACCGCTATGGACGCCGTCAACGAGGGCCGCACCGCAGGAAAGAAGCCCATCGACAGCTGGTTCTATCCCCTGGGCAAGTATGGCTACTGCCTGCTGGCCCTGATCGCCCTGATCGGTGGCGCCGCCTACTTCCTGATCACCGGCAGCAGCATCGGCTGATCCCTTTCCGAAACCATTTGCTTTCCTTTCTTAATGAAACTCCCGCGGCGTATGCCGCGGGAGTTTCATCGTCCATGGATAAAAGGAGGCCCCCTGTCCCGTTGGGACAGGGGGCCTTCCTCGTCTCAGCCCAGCAGCGCGCCGGACAGGGAAGCCAGATCACTGAAGCAGATCTGATCCACGCCGAAGAAGCCCGCCATCCGAATCCGCTGGTCCAGGGCCTGCCGGTCCAGGTACCAGACCACGATCCGGCCCTCTTCCCGGGTCAGATAGGGGCAGGCGTACCGGCTGGAATAATAGACCTCCGTGCCCTTGTCCGCCAGCAGATCGTCCAGCTCGGCGCCCCGGACCGTACCGGATTGCTTACCGTTTTTCCAGATGGTGCCGGTGGCGGTCACCATCAGACTCAGCTTTTCGGCGGGCACCAGGCCTTTTAGCTGGCCCAGGGCGTAATAAACCTCTTCCAGCGGCTCCGGCGGCGCCGTGGGGAAGTCGCCGGTCATGCGCGCGTAGGGCGCCACCCGCAGCACCAGCCGGTCCGCCGCGGCACCCAAGGCCTGGTAGTCATAGCCGGTATAGCCGGTGCCCTGCCAGGCAGGGGCCTCTGCCGCCACATACAGCAGCTTGTCCCCCAGGGCCTGGTCCGCCGCCTTCACAATGGCCGTCAGCGCCTTCTTCTGTTCCGGCTCCTTCAGCTTGGGAATGTCCAGAAACAGCCCGTCGTAGCTGCCTTCCTCCACGGCCACCGCCAGGGCCGCCGCCGCGGTTTTGGCGTCGCTCTTCAGGGCAGGGGCGCCGCCGGTGACCTGCAGCAGTACGTTGGCCCCCGCCGTCCGGGCGGCGGCCACGATGGCATCCTCGGTCTCCTTGGCCATGGCCCGGTTCACCCGGGCTGTTCCGCTGAAGAATAGCCGGCCGGCGGGTACCGCCACGATACCGTAGTCCTTCACGCCCGCCAGGTCCTGGTCAGATTTGAGAATGCCCATCCGCTCAGGCTCCTCCCGGTGGAGCTTGTCGTACAGCCGGATCAGGATCACCGCCGCCTGTTCCCGGGTGGCGGTGCGGTTGGGGGAGAAGGTGGTGGCACTGGTGCCGTTGACCAGCCCCAGCTCATAGGCCATGGCGATATAGCCCGCGTTGGTCCGCACGTCGGTAAAGGGTATGGGCAGCTCCTGGGCCAGGCCGGCGACGGTGCCGTAGCCCAGGGCCCGGACCAGCATCACCGCCATCTCCTCCCGGGTGATGGCGTCTCCCGGGCGGAAGGTCTCCGTCTGGCGGGTGACGGCCCCGTGGGCGTAGGCGGCCTCCACCGCGCTGTAATACCAGGCCTCCGGGTCCTGCACATCGGTGTAGGTCCCCTGCTCCGGCTGGACCAGCTCCCAGCCAAAGAACCGGCACAGCACCACGGCGAAGGCTCCCCGGGTCATCTGGTGGCCCACACCGAAACGGGTGACCGTCTCTCCCTGGAACAGTCCAAGCTCCACGGCCCGCTGGATCTCCTCCGCCGCCCAGTGGCCGGCGGGCACATCGGAGAAGCGGCCGGCGGCGCCGGCGGATACCGGCACCGCGCACAGCAGCATGGCCGCCAGCATTCCGGCGCACAGTCGTTGCAGTCGTCTCTTCATGGTCGATTCGGCTCCTTTTTGTCGTTCCTCCGCGGCTCTGCCGCGGTTTTCCCTGCCATTGTACCAGAATCTCCCGGTACCGTCAAACGAAGCCCGTCGGAGTGCAGAAAAAACTTTACCTTTTTCCGCTTCCCTGCTATAATAGATAAGTTATTATGGGTTTATAGCACATCTTTACAGAAAGGAGGGCACGGATCGTGAAATATCAGAAATGGAACATCGGCGCTCCGGCGGAGCAGGACGTGACCCTCCTGCGGAGCGCGGGGTATTCCTACCTGCTGTCCACGGTGCTGGCCGCCCGGGGCGTCACCACCCCGGAGGCCGCGGCGGAATTCCTGGACCGGGAGCGGAAGCTGACCATCTCCCCTATGCTGATGCGGGACATGGACAAGGCTGTGGCTCGCATTCAGCGGGCCATTGCCGACGAGGAGATCGTCGCGGTCTTCGGCGACTATGATGTGGACGGCATTACCTCCACGGTACTGCTGATGGACTACCTGAAAAGCTGCGGCGTGAAGTGCCTGCGGTATATTCCCCGGCGCATCGAGGACGGCTACGGCCTGTCCAAGGACGCCATCCAAGGTCTCCACGACCGGGGAGCCACCCTGATGATCACCGTAGACTGCGGCATCACCGGCAACGACGAGGTGGCCTTTGCCAATTCCCTGGGGATGGACGTGGTGGTGACGGACCATCACGAGTGCAAGGAGACCCTGCCGGAGGCGGTGGCGGTGGTGGACCCCCACCGGCCCGACTGCCCCTACCCCTTCAAGCAGCTGGCCGGCGTGGGCGTGGCACTGAAGCTGGTGCTGGCCCTGGGCGGCGAGAGCCGGGAGGACGCCCTGTTCGCCCGGTACTGCACCCTGGCGGCCATCGGTACGGTGGCGGACGTCATGCGGATGGAGGGGGAGAACCGGACCATCGTCTACTGCGGCCTGGAGGCCCTGCCCCACACGGATTTCGTGGGCGTTCATGCGCTGCTGAAGGAGGCGGGACTGCTGGGCAAGCCCATCACCTCCATCCAGATCGGCTTCGTCCTCTCCCCCCGCATCAACGCGGCGGGCCGGATGGGCGCCGCGGACCTGGCCGCCGACCTGCTGGAGACCGATGATCCCGCCAAGGCGGAGCTGCTGGCCAAGCAGCTGTGCGACCTGAACCGGGAGCGGCAGGCGGTGGAGCAGGCCATCTGCGCCGACGCCACGGAGAAGATCGAAAAGCTCCGCAGCGAGGAGCGCAGCGCCCTGGTCCTCTCCAGCGCAGACTGGCACCAGGGCGTGGTGGGCATCGTGGCCTCCCGCCTCAGCGAGAAATACTCCTGCCCCAGTTTCATGATCCACCTGCGGGACGGCACGGGCAAGGGCTCCTGCCGGTCCTACGGCGGTTTCAATCTTTTCGCGGCCCTGGAAGCCTGCTCCGACCTGCTGGACGGCTTCGGCGGACATGAGCTGGCCGCCGGCTTCACCATCCCGGAGGGCAACATCGACGCCTTCCGCCAGCGGATGAACCGCTACGTCCGCTCCGCCTCCGGCGGCGAGCTGCCGGTGAGTTCCCTGGACGTGGACGCCGCCATCACCTGCCCCGGAGAGGTGACGCTGGACCAGGTGGAGGGCCTGAACCTGTTGGAACCCTATGGCGCCGGCAATCCCCGGCCGGTGTTTGCCCTGCTGGGCGCCACCGTGGATTCCCTCCAGTCCGTGGGCCAGGGCAAGCACCTGAAGCTGCGGCTGAGTAAGGGCACCTGCCGGTTCGACGCCATCTTCTTCTCCGTCACGGCGGAGGACTGCGGCGTCGCCGCCGGCAGCCGGGTGGATGTTGCCTTCTACCTTCAGGCCAACACCTTCCGGGGCACCACCACCCTGCAGTTGCAGCTCATCGACATCCGCCCCTCCCTGACTCCCAGCCGCCACGAGGCGGCGGACCTGGACCTGCTTCACCGCCTGCGGGAGGGCCGTACCCTCTCCGCCCAGGAGTCCGCCCGGCTCCTGGCCTCCCGGGAGCAGTTCGGCGCGTTCTGGATCGCCCTGGAGCGCCAGCTGCGCCAGGGGAAGGTGGACGCGGACCTGCTGCCTTATCTGCGGCGGCTGGCTGCCGCCGGCGGCGGGAACGAGAGCTTCCTCCGGGCCGCTCTGGCGCTGATCGTCTTCGACGAGCGGGGCCTGCTGTCCATGACGCTGCGGGAGGGCCGCCTGACCCTCTGCCTGAACCAGACCCAGGGCAAGGTGGACCTGTTTGCCTCTCCGTATCTCTCCCGCCTGCGGGGCCCTGCGGCAAATCGGAACCGAGGTGATCTGTCATGACCATTCAGGAACAATATGACCTTTTGGAAAAGACCGTCCGGGGTTACAACCCCGCCGCTGACTTTGCCCAGATCCGGGCTGCCTTCGACTACGCCGACAAGTGCCACGAGGGCCAGAAGCGGAAAAGCGGCGAACCCTATATCATCCATCCTCTGGCCGTGGCCCAGATCGTGGCGGAGGAGCTGAAGCTGGACTCGGAATCCATTGAGGCCGCCCTGCTCCACGACGTCATCGAGGATACGGCGGCCACCCACGAGGACGTGGCCAAGCTCTTCTCTCCCACCATCGCCGATCTGGTGGAGGGCGTCAGCAAGCTGACCCGCATCCAGTACGCCACCAAGGAAGACGAGCAGATGGAGAACCTGCGGAAGATGCTCATCGCCATGAGCAAGGACATCCGGGTCATCCTTATCAAGATCTCCGACCGGCTCCACAACATGCGGACCATGGAGTACCAGTCTCCCGCCAAGCAGAAGCAGAAGTCTCTGGAGACCATGGAGATCTACGCTCCCATTGCCCACCGGCTGGGCATGCAGCGGATGAAATGGGAGCTGGAGGACCTGTCCCTGAAGTACCTGGATCCCATCGGCTACGACGAGATCGTCTCCAAGCTGGGGGAGAAGCAGCAGGAGTACGAGGCCTTCATGCAGCGCACCCAGCAGCAGATCGACGAGCGGCTGAACGAGTTGGGCATTCAGCACATCGTCTACGGCCGGATGAAGCACCCCTATTCCATCTACCGGAAGATGTTCAACCAGAACAAGTCCCTGGACGAGATCTTCGACCTGTTCGCCTTCCGGGTCATCGTGGAGAACGTGGGCGACTGCTACAATGTCCTGGGCGTTATCCACGATATCTATAAGCCCATCCTGGGCCGGTTCAAGGACTATATCGGCACCCCCAAGCCCAACGGCTACCAGTCTCTCCACACCACCGTCATGGGCACCGACGGCTATCCCTTTGAGGTCCAGATCCGGACCCGGGAGATGCATGAGATCGCCGAGTACGGCGTGGCCGCCCACTGGAAGTACAAGCAGAACGGCCAGGGCGCCGGCACTGAGGGCCGCTACGAGTGGGTCCGCCGTCTGCTGGAGAATCAGGAGGGCGCCGACGCCGAGGACTTCATCCACTCTTTAAAAGTGGATATGTTCTCCGACGAGGTGTTCGTCTTCACCCCCAACGGCGACGTGCAGAACCTGCCTGCCGGCGCCACCCCCATCGACTTTGCCTACGCCATCCACTCCGCCGTGGGCAATCACATGGTGGGCGCCAAGGTCAATAACCGCATCGTCACCTTTGACCATATCCTGAAAAACGGCGACATTGTGGAGATCCTGACCTCCAAAGCCGCCAAGGGCCCCAGCCGGGACTGGATGAAGATCGCCAAGTCCAGTGAGGCCCGCAGCAAGATCCGCCAGTGGTTCAAAAAAGAAAAGAAGGCGGAGAACATTGTCAACGGCCGATCCGCCTTCGAGGCGGAGCTGAAGCACTGCGGCCTTTCCATGAAGGATGTGGCCGCGTCGGAGAATCTCCCCGGCCTGCTGAAAAAGGTGTCGTACAGCTCCCTGGACGAGATGTACGCCGCCATCGGCTACGGCGGCTTCACCGCCCAGAAGGCCGTCAGCCGGATGCAGGGCGAGCTGCAGCGCATCGCCAAGCAGCACCAGATCGAGCAGCAGGCCCTGGAGGCCGCCGAGCAGCCCGCCGGCAAACACGAAGAGCCCGCCCCCGCGCCCAAGCATGTCAAGAGTGAGCAGGGCATCATCGTGGAGGGACTGGACAACTGCCTGGTGAAATTCTCCAAGTGCTGCACCCCGGTGCCCGGCGACGAGATCGTGGGCTTCATCACCCGGGGCTATGGCGTGTCCGTCCACCGGGCGGACTGCCCCAACGCCGCCCGGCGGGACGATCCCGAGCAGGCCGGCCGGTGGATCAAGGTCTCCTGGGGCAGCGACACCAACGACAGCTACCCCACCATTCTGGAGGTCATCTGCAAGGACCGGGCCAACCTGCTGCTGGACATTTCCGCCGCCCTGTCCACCACCAACACCTTTGTCCTGGGCATCAACACCCGCTCTACCGAGGACGGCTTCGCCCTCTGCCGGGTGGAGGTCCGGGTCCGGGACGGCCTTCAGCTGAAGACGCTGATGAACAAACTGAACCAGATCTCCGGCGTTCTGCGGGTCACCCGCCCTGCCGGATAATCCATCTCACCACAGGAGGGACCCATTATGCGCGCAGTCGTCACCCGCGTAAAGCATGCCTCCGTCACCATCGGCGGAAAAGTCAACGGCCAGATCGGCGAGGGCTATCTGGTCCTGCTGGGCGTCGCTCCCGGCGATACCCACGACACCGCCGTGAAGCTGGCGGACAAGATCTGCAATCTCCGCATTTTTGAGGACGAAAACGATAAAATGAATCTGAACCTGGAACAGGTGGGCGGCAGTCTGCTGGTGGTTTCCCAGTTCACCCTGTTCGCCGACACCTCCTCCCGCCGCCCCGGGTTTTCCGGCGCCGCAAAGCCGGACCTGGCCATTCCCCTGTACGAGGACTTCATGGCCCACTGCCGGGAGCGGGGCTTCACCGTGGAACACGGTGAGTTCGGCGCCAAGATGGAAGTGGAGTCCCTGAACCACGGCCCGGTGACCATCCTGTTCGACACGGAACGACCCTAAGGAGGTAGCTATGGAAATCAAAACGTTGCAGGTGGGCCCCCTGGCCACCAACTGCTATATCCTCTGCGATGAAACAGAAAAGCGCTGCGCCGTCATCGACCCCGGCGGAGACGCTGACCGGGTGGCCACCGCCGTGGAGTGGTCCGGCTGCGCCCCCTGCGCCATCCTGCTGACCCACGGACACAATGACCACACCGACGGCGTGGCGGAGCTCCGGGCCAAATGGCCGGAGGTGCCGGTGTACCTGAACCACCGGGACCAGTACGGGGACGACCCCCGCCTGGCCCGCCTCTTTCCCCCGATTCCCGGCGCCAAGGACTACGATGAGGGCGACACCATCGCTGTGGGAAGTTTGGAGGTGTCCGTCCTGGCCACTCCCGGCCACACCGAGGGCGGCGTGACCCTCCGCTGCGGCGACGCGCTGTTCTGCGGCGACACCCTGTTCGCCGGTTCCTGCGGCCGTGTGGACTTCCACGGCGGCAGCATGGAGAAGATCATGGCGTCCCTGAAGCGCCTGGGCGAACTGGAAGGGGACCTCCATGTCCTCCCCGGCCACATGCAGGCCAGCACCCTGGAGCGGGAGCGGGCCCGGAACCCCTACCTGCGCCACGCCATGAACGGATAAGGAACGGATATGAAACTTGTGTTGAAGGGCCACGACGAGCGGTACGTGGTGGAACAGAGCCTGATGAACCTGTTCCCCGGGGAGCTGCCGGTCTACGAGCCCATTCTGCCCGGGGATGACACCTGGGCCGTCATCTCACTGCGGGAGAAGGACGGCCGCTGCCATGTCATTGTGGAGCTGAGCTACCGCGGCAAAGCGGGGTCACACGGTTATGGCTGCCCCCTTTCCGGCACGGTCTTTGAAAAGGAGGGGGCGCGGCGCCACGCCGTTGGAGCCGCCTTTTTCCTGGCCGCCCGGGCCGTCACCGGCGTCACGCCCCCCTGGGGCATGCTGACCGGCGTCCGGCCGGATAAGCCCGTCACCTGGGCACTGGCGGAGGGGAAAAGCCCCCAGGCCGCCCGGGAACTGCTGGAGCAGGCCTACTATGTCACCCCGGAGCGGGCCCAGCTGGCTCTGGAGACCGGCTCCATGGCCCTGACCGCCTCCCGGAAGCTGGGACCGGAGGATATCGCCGTCTATGTGGGCATCCCCTTCTGTCCCACCCGCTGCGCCTACTGCTCCTTTGTCAGCCAGTCGGTGGAGCGGAGCTTCGCCCTGGTGCCTCCCTATGTGGACGCCCTGATCGAAGAGATCAAAGCCGGCGGACAGATGGTAAAGGAGCAAGGCCTTCGGTGCCGGGCCTTTTACATGGGCGGCGGCACCCCCACCACCTTGACGGCGGAGCAGATGGACCGGGTGCTGACAGCCTTTGAGGCATCCTTTGACCTCTCCGCCTGTGACGAGATCACCGTGGAGGCCGGCCGGCCGGACACCATCACGGCGGAAAAGCTGGCGGTGCTGAAGGCCCACAACGTCACCCGGGTCTCCGTGAACCCCCAGACCATGGAGGCCCACGTCCTCCGGGCCATCGGCCGGTGCCACACCGCCGCCGATATCCGGTCCGCCATGGAGCTGGTGGCGAAGTATGAGTTTCCCCATGTGAACATGGATCTGATTGCCGGGCTCCCGGAGGACACCCCCGAGGGCTTCCGCCGGTCTCTGGACGCCTGCCTGGCCTTCGGCACCGACAACATCACCGTCCATACCCTGGCGCTGAAAAGGGGCAGCCGCATCCTGCTGGAGGGCCTGGCCATCCCCGGCCCGGAGGCGGTGGCGGAGATGCTGGACTACGCCGCTCCCGTTCTGCGGAGCGCCGGCTACGGCCCCTACTACCTGTACCGGCAGAAATATATGTCCGGCAGCTTTGAGAACATCGGCTGGTGCCGGCCCGGGGCGGAGTGCCTGTACAACATCTATATCATGTCGGAGCTGTGCTCCATCCTGTCCTTCGGCGCCGGCGGGTCCACGAAGATGGTGGAGCCCGGCACCAACCACATCGAGCGGGTATTCAACCTGAAATACCCCAAGGAGTACACCGAGCGGCCGGAGAAATGCCTTGCCAACCAGGCTGCCTTCGCCGCTTTCTACGGGTCTTTGAAAGGAGCTCTGTGACGATGCCGTATTCTCTGAAGGAACTCAACGAAGCCATCCGCAGCGATCCCAAGGCCTTCGCCGACGAGTGCGACGCCGCCTTCGCCAAAAAGGTGGTCAACGCGGCGAAGAAGATCGCCGAGCACCGGGGTGAGTCCCGGGTCGTGCTGCTGTCCGGTCCCTCCGGCTCCGGCAAGACCACCACCGCCCTGAAGATCGAGGAGCAGCTGGAGAAAATGGGCATCGAGACCCACACCATCTCCATGGACAACTACTTCAACACCGTGGACCCGGAGACGGCCCCCCGGAACCGGGAGGGCGCCATCGATTTTGAGTCCCCCTTCTGCCTGGATATCGACCTGCTGAACCGCCACTTCGCCATGCTGGACCGGGGAGAGACCATCCATGTGCCCAAGTACGAGTTCGCCCGGCAGATGCGGTCCGATATCCTGTCCCAGCCCCTCCGCCTGGGCCCCGACGAGCTGGCCATCTTCGAGGGCATCCACGCCCTGAACGACATCATCGTGGGCAAGAATCCCCACGCCTTCAAGCTGTACATTGCCGCCCGGAGCAACCTGGTGGACGAGGATGGCAGCGTGGTGTTCCAGCACGCTTGGCTGCGGCTGTGCCGCCGCATCGTCCGGGACTATCAGTTCCGGGGCAGCGACGCCGGCTTCACCCTGAAGATGTGGGACAACGTCCGCCGGGGCGAAAAGCTGTACATCTCCCCCTACAAGGAAAACGCCCACATCATGTTCGACTCCTCCCTGGCCTTTGAGTTCGCCGTGCTGAAGCCCCACGTGGTGCCTTTGCTGGAGGCCATCCCCGCCGGCAAGTACGCCGTGGTGGACGACATGCTGAAGGGCTTCGAGAAGATCGAGGCCATGGACGACAGCTGCGTGACCCCCGATTCTCTGGCGAGAGAATTCATCGGCGGCAGCACCTACGACAATCACTGATATCCTCACTTTTTAAGGAGGCCCTTTTATGAACGAAAAGCTTCAGGAACTGCTGGACACGGTCCAGCGCACTGCCTGCCAGGTGAGCGACGTCGCCTCCGACGCCGCTTACGGCGTCACGAAAAAGGCCGGCGAGCTGCTGTCCGTGGCCAAGCTGAACATCCGCGTCGTGGACCTGAAAGCCCAGGTCAACACCGCGCTGCGGGAGGTGGGCGAGATGATCTACGGTACCCACACCGGCAGTCCCACCGACTCCGACGTCCTCCTGGCCAAGCTCCAGGAGATCGACGCCCTCCGGGACCGGATCGCCGAGCTGAACGCTCAGATCGCCAGGGAGTCCGCCGGACCGGCGTGTCCCACCTGCGGCGCTCCCGCCCGGGCCGGAGACGTCTTCTGCCGGGAATGCGGCGGAAAGCTGTAAGCCCATCATAATCCTTCGCCCGGCGCAATAGGCTGAGCTGGGCGCTCCGCGCATCTTCGTGTAAATTTGAGGTATCGTTCCATGTCAAATCAAAAAAAGCAATCCTTCTTAGGCGGCGCCGCCATCCTGGCGGCGGCGGTGGCCGTCGTCAAGCTCATCGGTTTCTTTTATAAGATCCCGCTGAACAACATTCTGGACGAGGCGGGCAAGACCTACTTCCAGACCGCCTATGAGATCTACAACGTGCTGCTGACGGTATCCACCGCCGGCCTGCCCCTGGCCATCTCCAAGCTGACCAGCGAGGCCCACGCCCAGGGACGGGAGAATGAGAAGCGGAAGCTGTTCCGCACCGCCATCTGGCTGTTCTTCGTGCTGGGCGTGGTGGGCTCCGCACTGATGTTCTTCGGCGCCGGGCAGCTGGCGGCCTTCCAGAACAACTCCATGGCCTACTGGCCCATCAAGGCCCTGGCACCCGCCGTATTCTGCGTATGCCTGCTGGCCTGCATGCGGGGCTATACCCAGGGCCAGGGCAACATGACCCCCACCGCTGTCAGCCAGGTGCTGGAGGCCCTCTGCAAGCTGGGTATCGGCCTGCCTCTGGCCTGGTATCTGCTGAGTCTGGGCAGGGGCATGGATATCGGCGCCGCCGGCGCCATCCTGGGCGTCACCGTGGGCACGGCGCTGTCCATGTGTTTCCTGATCATCTATCTGGGGACCCACCGGGACCGGAGCCGTGCTCTGGACGTGCCCGAGAGCAGCGGTACGCTGATGAAGAAGGTGCTGGCTATCGGCATCCCCATCACGCTCAGCAACTCCGCCATGAGCATCATCACCATCATCGATACCAAGGTCATCCTGGGCCGCCTTCAGAACGGCCTGGGTCTGACGGAGGTAGCCGCCTCTGCTCTGAAGGGCCAGTATTCCTACGCCATGGACATGGTGAATATGGTGGCATCCTTTGTTTACCCCGTCACCATGAGCCTGATCCCCTTCGCCGCCGCGGCTCTGGCCCGAAAGGATACCCGGGAGGCCGGGCGGACCATCTCCGCCGCTTTCCGCGTCATCGCCATTCTGGCCCTGCCGGCAGGCGTGGGCCTCTCCGCCCTGTCCACGCCCATCATGCGGCTGATCCTGCCCGCCCATCCCGACAGCGCCGAGGCCGCCGGCCCCCACCTGCAGGTCCTGGGCATCGCCTGCATCTTCATCTGCCTGATGATCCTGACCAACGCCATTCTGCAGACCTACGGCAAGGAGAAGCTGCCCATTTTCACCGTCATCATCGGCGGCATCACCAAGGTCGTCATGAATTATGTGCTGGTGGGGAATCCTGATATCAACATCCACGGCGCGCCCATTTCTACCCTGTGCTGCTACGCCGTCATCGTGCTGCTGAATCTCTTCTTCGTGTGGAAATACTCCCCGGAGAAGCCCCATTACTTCCAGCTGTTCGCAAAGCCGGTCCTGGCCTCTGTCCTGATGGGCATCGCCGCCTGGGCGGTGTGCGGCTTTGCGGACCGGGCCCTGGCCGGGCACTCTGCTTATCTTGCCAACGCTGCCGCCACCCTCTGCGGCATTCTGGTGGGTGTGGTGGTCTACGCCATCCTGGTCGTCGCTCTGCGCATCCTGCGGGCGGAGGACGTCCGCTCCATCCCCCACGGCGAAAAGCTTATTAAACTTCTGCACTTAAAGTGAGTTTTCTCCTGGAAAATCACGGCACCCCCATCGAATTATCTTGCAAAGGCAGGCAATGTATGGTAGATTTTCAATGTAAGCCAAATTACGGCTATGAGGACTTTTTGAACATCATGCGGCTGCTTCGTGCCCCCGGGGGCTGCCCCTGGGACCGGGAGCAGACCCACGGCTCCATCCGCCGGAACTTCCTGGAGGAGACCTATGAGGTGCTGGACGCCCTGGACCGGGACGACGCTGTGGATATGTGCGAGGAGCTGGGCGACGTTCTGATGCAGGTGGTGTTTCACGCCATCATTGAGGAGGAGCGGGGCCGCTTCACCATGGCCGACGTGGTGGACGGCGTGGCGAAAAAGATGGTATACCGCCATCCCCACGTCTTCGGCACTGTCCAGGCAGACACCAGCGAACAGGTGCTGGTGAACTGGGAGGTGCTGAAAAAGACCGAGAAGGGCCAGGCCACCACCGCTGACGCCATCGAGTCCGTGCCCCATACGCTGCCCGCCCTGTGGCGGGCGGAGAAGGTCCAGAAAAAGACTGCCAAGGCGGGCTTTGACTGGCAGAACGCCGTTTCCGCTCTCGGTAAGCTGGAGGAAGAGGTGCGGGAGCTCCGGGAAGCCCTGGAGTCCGGGAAGGGCCTGGACGACCCCCACGGCGTCCGGGAGGAACTGGGAGATACGCTGTTCATGGCCGCCAAGGTGGGCCAGATGACCGGCGTGGACCCGGAGGACGCCCTGCACCGGGCCTGTGACAAATTCGACGCCCGCTTCCGCCGTGTGGAGCAGGCGGCGGACAAGCCTCTGTCGGACTACGACGAGGCGGGCCTCATCGCTCTGTGGAAGGACGCTAAGGCCCGGGAGAAGTCTTAATCGCGCGAATCAACGCGTTAAGAGATATTTGATTGAGAACGAACAAGATTACAGGAGGATATCATCCATGAACAAAGCTGAACTGATCAATGCCGTCGCCGCTTCCGCCGAGGTCTCCAAGAAGGACGCTGAGGCTGTCATCACCGCTACCCTGGATGCCATCACCGCCGCTCTGCAGGAGGGCGAGAAGGTCCAGCTGGTGGGCTTCGGCTCTTTCGAGGTGAAGAAGCGCGCCGCCCGCATCGGCCGCAACCCCAAGACCAAGGAGTCCATTGAGATCCCCGCCTCCGTGGTGCCCGTGTTCAAGGCCGGCAAGGCGCTGAAGGACAGCGTGGCGAAGTAATTTTTCTGATTTTCTTCATTCGCCATTGACGAATGAACCGTGGGAACCGCAGGTTCCCCCCTGGCCCCCTTCCTGGAGCGGCAGACGCCGCTCTTGGTTGGGGGCATCCTGTTTTGGAGGAAAACACCATGCGTTTGGACAAATATCTGAAGGTCTCCCGCCTCATCAAGCGGCGGACGGTGGCCAACGAGGCCTGCGACAACGGGCTGGTCACCGTCAACGACAAGCCCGCCCGGGCCTCCTACGACGTGAAGGTGGGAGACGTCATCTCCCTGCGCTTCGGACAGCGGACCCTCACGGTGGAGGTCCTCTCCGTCCAGGAGACGGTGAAGCAGGCCGACGCCGCCGCACTGTACCGGGAGATCGGCCGGTAATATTTCCCATCCCCGCCCCATATAGTTGGGACAGGGGGAGGGACGAGGAAATGAACGACTACAACACCATGCCCCAGGCGGCCCACCGTCTGGAGCTCATCGGCCGGGAGCATCTGGTCATCTCCGGCGTGGAGGACGTGGAGCGGTTCGACGAGAACGGCATCGTCATGTCCACCAGCGCCGGCGTCCTGGTGGTCACCGGGGAGGAGCTGCACATCGGCAAGCTGTCTCTGGACGGCGGGGAGCTCCACGTGGATGGCCGGGTGGACTCCGTCTCCTACGAGGACGGCGGCCGGGAGGGCGGCGGTCTGTTCCGGCGGCTGTTCGGCTGAGGCGGTATGGAGAACTATGTCTCCGCCCAGCTGTTGCTGTTCGGCCAGTCCATCTTGCTGGGGGCCCTTCTGGGGGTGCTGTATGACCTGCTGCGGGCCTTCCGGCTGCGGCTGCCCCGGCTCACCGGGCCGCTGGACAGCCTGTACTGCCTGCTCTGCGCCGGGATCATCTTTTTCTTCGTCATGTACCGCGCCCAGGGTCAGCTGCGGCTGTTCGTGCTGGCGGGACTGGCCGGCGGCACCGTGCTGTTCTTCTCCCTCTGCTCCGCGCCGCTGCGGCCGGTATGGGATTTTTGGGTGGATACCCTGGCTTTCTTGTTGCATTTGATGTCTTTTCCCCTGCTTTGGGCGAAAAATTTTTGCGAAAAAACTTGGAAATACGGAAAAAATCTCTTTTATTTTGCGGGGAAATGCTATACAATAAGAAAAACTGGACCCAGAAGTCCTGGGCACAAGGGAGGGAAAAGGCGTGGCAAGACAGAAAAAGCAGTCCCGGCAGCGGGTCCGTGCCAGCCTTTTCACCAAGGTACTGCTGGTGGTCCTTCTGGTGGGCATCAGCTGGCAGCTGGTCCGGCTCCACGACCAGGTGGAGGCCGCCGAGGCGGAAAAGGACCGCCTGGAGACCCAGATCCAGACCCAGCAGCAGGAAAACGACGCCCTGGCCGCCGACATCGCCGAGGGCGGCACCCAGGAAAAGATGGAGGAGATCGCCCGGGAGACCCTGGGCCTGGTCTACCCCGGTGAGCGGGTATTCATCGACAAGAGCAACTGACCGGTGCGGAGCGACGAGGAGGTTTCTCCCCGCTTGTGCCAGCACCGGCCTTTCCTTTTATAAATATCAATAAAAACACCCGGAAGGAGAAACAATTTACCGTATGGAGCCTCAGGTTGGGAGCATTCTGGAAGGCAAGGTGACCTCGATCACCAAATTTGGCGCGTTCGTCGCCCTGGACGGTGGGAGGTCCGGTTTGGTGCACATCTCCGAGATCGCCAACAGCTTTGTCAACGACGTACATGATTTTCTGCAGGAGGGCCAGACCGTGAAGGTGCTGGTGCTGTCCACGGAAAACGGAAAGATCAATCTTTCCATCAAAAAGGCCCTGCCGCAGCAGGAGCGGTCAGCCCCCCGTGGGCCCCGGCCCGGTCCGCAGCAGCGCACCGGCACCGCCGCGCCCCGGCCTGCCCAGCCCAAGACCTTCACCCGGGCGCCGCAGCAGCCGCTGCCGCCCTCCGGCGACCAGTCCTTTGAGGATAAGCTGAAGCGGTTCCTCTCCTCCTCCGAAGGCAAGATGGCTGATCTGAACCGCAGCATCGACGGCAAGCGGGGCGGCGGCCGCAGAAGAAGATGACCCTCAGCGGAGACCACTTCACGGTGGCCTCCGCTTTTTGCGTAAAAAAGAGCCGCCCGGCGTCTCGCGCCGCGCGGCCCAAACGGGTGGGATATTGGAAAGCTTCCGGGATTATGATACACCCGGAGCCCCGTCCTTGTAAATGGGAAGTTTTGGCGGTTTCCCGCTGGTTTTGACGAAAGAGCGCCCCCTTTGAACTTTTTGTAAAATTCCCTAGTTCCCATCTTTTCATTCGCCGGCTTCTATGCTATACTGTACAAAAGAGAGGAGCTCTCCCTTAGCCGCTCATCTCTTCCACACGAAAGGAGCGATCTCGATGAAGTACACCTACGCCTGCAAGAAAGTCTCCCTGAACGATTCCATCAAGGAGTACGCCGAGAAGAAGATATCCAAGCTGGAGCGCTATTTCCGGGAGGATGACACCACCGCATTTGTGACCTTCGCCGTGGAGAAGGACCACCTGTGCACGGTGGAGATCACCATTCGGGGCGGCGGCACCCTGCTCCGTGCCCAGACTGAGGCGCCGGATGGGGATATGCGCGGCGCCATTGACGCCGCGGTGGGCTATATCGAGCGCCAGATCCTGAAGAACAAGACCCGCCTGGCCAAGCGGCTGCGCAGCGAGGGCTTCCCGCCTGCCGCGCCTACCGACGCCTTCGAGGTGGCCGAGGAGAAGGAGTTCAATATCGTCCGTACCAAGCGCTTCGCCGTCAAGCCCATGAGCACCGAGGAGGCCATCCTGCAGATGAACCTGCTGGACCATGACTTCTTCGTCTTCCGCAGCAGCGAGGACGACAGCCTGTGCATCGTCTACCAGCGCAAGAACGGCGGCTATGGCCTGATCGTCACCGACGAAGAGGAATAAGCTGATCTTTTTAGGAGGACCGCTCGGCGGTCCTCCTTTTTCGTGCTTGTGCTTTTCCGGGAAGTCTGGTATACTACATATCGTCTTTGCTGCCCCAAAGACAAAAATTCAAGGAAAGAAAGAACTATTCTTCATGAAAATGATTTTTTTGGTAGATGGCGACAACAACATCGGCACGGGCTTGAAGGGCATCGACATGCTCTCCGAACAGGACGCCGTCCTGGTGTTTTACCAGAAGACCGGCCTGGCCCTCAGCAAGATC
Organism: uncultured Clostridia bacterium; assembly: GCA_945873695.1. GTDB lineage: Bacteria > Bacillota > Clostridia > Oscillospirales > Oscillospiraceae > Oscillibacter. Next base: position 23,286 of record CAMCDX010000013.1, read on the forward strand.
CAGAAGCTGTGCGCCGGAACCCGGGCGGACGTGCAGTATATCGAGAGTGTCCGGGGCGGCCGGAACTCCATCGACTTCCAGATCATCACGGAGCTGGGTGTCCTGGTAGGCAAGCGGGAGGCGGAGTACGCCTACGTCATCAGCCAGGACAAGGGCTACGCCGCCTCCATCGACGCCCTCCGGGCCCGGTACGCTGACGCCTTCCAGGAGGTGGCCCTGCGGCCCTCCATCGAGGACTGCCTGAACCTGCCCTTTATCCTGAAGGCCGCCAATCGGAACGACCTGTGCAATGCCCTGGTGAAGGAGTACGGCGCCGCCCAGGGCGGGATGCTGTACAACCACCTGAAGGCTATCTTCCAGGCGCCGGAGGAAGCGCCTGCCGAGGCGGAGAAGCCCGCCAAGGTCACCCGGACCCGCCGGGGCGGCCACCGGAGAAAGCCCGCCGCTGAAAAAGCGGAGGAGTGACCTAAAAGGACCTCAGTCCCGCCACGTTGAGATAGAATGAGCCCGGCCTGTCAAGGCCGGGCTCGCTTACATATGATGATATCCCGGGGCCCCCGGCCGAAGCATGGATCAGTTCTGCTGGTCCACCGCGTACATATGGGCCATCAGGTCCAGGATCTTGTTGCTGTATCCCCACTCGTTGTCGTACCAGGCGATCAGCTTCACGAAGTTGTTGTCCAGCATGATGCCGGCGGTCTCGTCGAAGATGCAGGTCTCGGAAAAGCCTGTCAGGTCCGAGGACACCACCTGGTCAGTGGTGCAGGCGATGATGCCCTTCATGCTGTTCTTGGCGGCGTTCTCCATGGCAACGCACACGTCATGGTAGCTGGCGGGCTGGATCAGCCGGGCCGTCAGGTCCACCACCGACACGTCGTTGGTGGGCACCCGGAAACTCATGCCCGTCATCTTCCCCTTCAGCGCCGGGATCACCTGGCCCACCGCCTTGGCGGCGCCGGTGGAGGAAGGGATGATATTCCCCATGACGCTGCGGCCGGTCCGCCAGTCCCGGCCCGCCCGGGAGTCCACCGCCTTCTGCTTGGCAGTGGCGGCGTGGATGGTGCTCATCAGCGCCTGCTCGATGCCGAAGGTGTCGTGGATGACCTTGGTCATGGGTGCCAGGCAGTTGGTGGTGCAGGAGGCGTTGGAGACCACGTTCATATCCGGCGTGTAGCCCAGATGGTTCACGCCCATGACGAAGGTGGGCGTCGCGTCGTCCTTGGCGGGAGCGGACAAAATGACCTTTTTGGCGCCGTGGACAAAGTGGGCGGAGGCTTTCTCCGTGGTGTTGAAGGCGCCGGTGGACTCGATGATATACTCCGCGCCGCAGTCGTCCCAAGGGATGCAGGCGGGATCGCTCTCGCTGTATACCCGGATCTTTTTGCCGTTGATGATCAGGTGCCGGTCGTCCCGCTCCACCACGCCGGTGAAGGTCCGAAACACGGAGTCATACTTCACCTGATAGACCATATAATCCAGGTCCGCGTTCCGCAGGTTGATGCCGCAGATCTGATAGCTGCCGCACCCCCGCTCCACCATGATGCGCAGGGCTACCCGGCCGATCCGGCCGAAGCCGTTGATTCCTACTTTGATCGCCATGTCTCTGTTCCTTTCGCGTTTCATTTTTGCCCCGCCTTGTCGGAGGCGTCGTCTCTGTCAGTATAGCACGTTGCGTAAATTTTTTCTTCATTGCTTACGTAAAATTACGCACTGATTTTTTAAATTTACTTGTCTGTTTTTCACAGAACCGGGGCCGCTCCCCAGCTCCAGCCGCGCTTTCGACGTTTTTCGACAAAGTCCTTGTTTTTCACAGTGGTTTTTGCTATCCTAATGGAGAACAAGGCAGTGTTTTCCACGGTTTCGGAGCACCCTGCCCGCACATGCTATCACCGATGTCCCCGCAGGAAAGGAGCCGCCCATGGAGCCGGATTATCATCAGCTGGCCTCGCTGTTCCCCAATATCGCCGCCCAGATGCGCGGCGCCCTCAGCAGCCTCCATCTGGCGGCCGCCCAGTTGGTGCCCGCCGCCCAACGGGAGCGGGACCCGGCCCTGGATGCCAAGGCCGCCCTGCTGGACCAGAGCTATTACCAGCTGCTGCGGCTGGTGAACAACCTCACCGCTGCCGCCAGCCTGTACACCGAGGGACCCGCCCCTCTGCGGGACTGCGACATCGTGGACCTGGTGAACCAGGTATATGCCCAGGCGGAGTCCCTGGCGGACTTCGCGGGACTGAAGCTCCACTTCCGCTGCCGGGCCTCTCAGCACGTCTGCGCCGTGGACCCCGCAGGCCTGGAGCAGCTGCTGTTCCACCTGCTGTCCAACGCCTTTAAATTTACCCCCTCCGGCGGTCAGGTGACCGTGGAGCTGCGGTTTTCCCAGCAGCGGGTCCTGCTGTCTGTCACCGACAGCGGACAGGGTATCGACTCCGATCAGGTGTCCATCCTCTTCGACCGATATCTCCATCCCGAGCAGATGGACCCCATGCCCCATGGCCTGGGCCTTGGCTTGCCCCTGTGCCAGCGGATCGCCGAGGGAATGGGCGGCTGCCTTATGGCGGAGTCCACGCCGGGCAAGGGGAGCCGGTTCACCCTCTCCATCCCGGACCGCACCGTGGGCACCAGCGGCGTATCCGACGTGGCCTTCGACTACACCGGCGGCTTCAACCGGGCCCTTCTCGCCCTGGCGGACGCCCTGCCCGCGAAAGCCTTTCTTCGAAACAATCAGGACTGAACACGAAAGCCGCGAGGAATTTCCTCGCGGCTCAGCTTGTCGAAAAACCACTGCTTAAAGCAACTGGGTTGCATTTTGCAGGGG
>CAMCDX010000014.1 GCA_945873695.1 uncultured Clostridia bacterium
ATGACAGGTAAATCCACGCTTTACAAGCGAAGGGGTCATTTCATATTGTCTATTAAGGTCGGGGGATGGTATTGTGTGTCGCTGACAAGGAGGCGATACGATGTACGAATACATGAGAGGGCTGCACCAGCAATTCTTCAAGGAGCCAGACTTTCCGGAACTGCGGCAAGAACTTCATGAACTCCACCGGGAGATGACCGAGGACAGGCCTAAGGAGGAGCGCCGCAAGCTGTTGAAGCTGGTGGACTTGGAAGCGGAGCTGCGGGATGAGATATGAACAAACCCATTCTCGGCGTTTCCATGGGTGATCCTTTCGGCAACGGCCCTGAGATCACCGTCAAGGCCCTGGCGGACAAGACCATCTATGACCGCTGCCGTCCCCTGGTGGTGGGCGATGTCAGCTCCATGGAGTACGCCGCCAAGGTGGCCCGCAAGGTCTCCGGCATCGACATGAAGATCCGCCCCATCAAGGCCGTCAGCGAGGCCAATTATGAGTACGGCGTCATCGACGTGTACGATATGAGCATCGTCAAGGCTACCACAACGAAGAGTTAAAGTCGCCAACAAGATACAGATTGAAAAAGTTCAAGAACGGTCCAAAGTGAAGCAGCAGCCCGGACAATCTGTTCGGGCCGCTGCTTCATACAATGCGCCATACACGGTGGTGAACCATGTACCCCAATATGCGGTTAAGCAATGGTCATTTGAAACGTCTGGCTGGCGCCAATCCGCACGGTACCCTCCGGGTCCCGGTAGATCTTACCGCCCTTCATGACAAACGCCACATCGGCCAGAGCCGCCGGTGTCTCCAGAGGATTGCCGTTGACCGCGATGATGTCGGCATCATATCCCTCGGACACGCTGCCGGTACGGTCACCCAGGCCGCACACCAGCGCCGCGTTGGAGGTAACGCCCATCAGAGCGGTTCGGGTGTCCGCACCCAGCTCCACTGCGTACTCCACCTCACGGTAAAGAAAGGTGTGGTACGCGTCGGTACCCAGGACAAACTTGACGCCGCCTTTGACAAGGCGCTCCAGGTTGCCGCGCACCTTTTCACGGCGTAGGCGGGTCTTTTCGGCGCTCTGGGGAGAGAGGAAAGGTTCGCGGCTGGGGTCCAGGTAGATGCCGGAGGTCAGATCCACCCAGCGGCCGTACTTCTGAATCAGTTCCAGTTCTTCCTCGCCAGCGGCATACAAATGCTCCAGCACGGTCACACCCTGCTCCAGGCAGTTGCGGACACCGTAGCCGCCAATACAGTGGGCGGCTGTAGGCAGACCCAGGCGCTCGCCTTCGGAAACCACGGTACGGATTTCCTCCGGGGACAGGTAGCAGGGAACGGAGTCCGAGTCAACAGAAAGCATGCCGGGGGTAACAAAGAGCTTCAGGAGCTTCGCTCCTCTGCGCATGTTCTCCCGGGCGGTCAGCCGGAACTGCTCCACACCTGTATAGGGACTGCCAATATAGCCGTGGCCATGGAGGCTCCGCATACCAATGCCAGCGCAGACGAGATTGGGACCGATGATGCTACCATCCTGGATCTTATCCCGCATCACCATATCAATGTAATACTTTTCGCCTAAGGTGCGGGCGGTGGTCACGCCGGAGAGCAGGTCATCCCGCAGCGTCTTCAGTCCGATGACAGTCAGTTCGCTCTCACTACAGCGGGCCATCATTTCCAGATGGTCCGGCAGGCGGGCGTCCAGGGAAATGTGGTTGTGGCATTCAATCATACCGGGCATCAGAGTACGGTTCCCCAGCTCCACAACTTCAAAAGCGTCCAGATTCTCTCCAGCCAGCGCAGCACGGGTGGTGATCCGCTCCACTTTGCCGCCGGAGACAATCACGCACCCATCACGTAGGGGCGACAGATCTTTTCCGACCAGCAGGTGGTCCGCCAGTAAAACTTTCTTATTCTCCACCCGTCAGTCCTCCTTCGCGGCGGCCTTCTTCTTGTCTTTCGCATTCTTGATAAACGGATAAGCATAGGAGAAGATGGTGAACAGCAGGAAGACCACAAACAGGGGACGGGTCAGCACTTCCAGCGGCTTGCCGGAATAGAGGGTGATGGTCTGGGACAGGCCCTGCTCCAGAATCTTGCCCAGCAGTAAAGCCAGCGCAACAGGGGAGAGGGGATAGTCATTTTTGACCATGATGTAGCCTACAATGCCGGCCACGTACATCATCAGAACATCCCACATGTTCTGGTTGATGGAGAATGCGCCCACGGTGGCTAGCACGACGATGGTGGTAGCCAGCACAGACTTGGGCAGCAGCAGAATCTTGCCGGAAGCTTTGCAATAGATCCAGCCAACAAAGAACATCATAATGTTGATGACGATGAAGCCTACCAGAAGAGTATAGACTTCCGCGGCGTTCTGGGTAAAGAGCAGGGGACCGGGACGCATGCCGTGGATGATCATAGCGCCCAGGAAGAGGGCCGCCGGCGCGCTGCCGGGGATGCCCAAAGTCAGCAGGGGGATCAGAGAGCCGCCGGTGACAGCGTTGTTTGCCGTTTCGGAGGCGATGATGCCGGCCATAGAGCCGTTTCCGAACTCCTCGGGGTGCTTGGAAGACTTGCGGGCTTCGTTATAGGAAAAGAAGGATGCAATGTCCGGACCGGCGGCAGGGATAATGCCGATGCCAACGCCGATAATGGCGGAACGGATAAAGTTGCCGATATTGCTGGTGATATCCTTCAGGTGAAGCACCATTTTGCTCACCCGGCTGACATCACCCTTCTCAGTCTCGGCAGTTTCCAGCATCTTGAGAACCTCCGGCAGGGAGAACAGACCGATCAGAATGGGCACTGCATCCACACCGCCGGTAAGCTGATAGAATCCGGCGGTGAAGCGTGGGAAGCCCAGGATGGGATCCTGGCCCACCGTGGCAATCAGCAGGCTCACAAAACCTACCAGCAAACCTTTGAGCAGGTTATCAAAGGATAAGGTACACACAACGCTCAGGCCAAAGATGGCGATCATCATCTGCTCGGGAGCGCCAACCTTCATGGCGATGAGCGCCAGCAGAGGCGCACCTACCAGTAGCGCAAACGCACTCACGACGCCGCCCGTGCAGGAAGAGAGTGTGACCATTGCCAAAGCCCGGCCGGATTCGCCCCGTTTTGTCAGGGGACGGCCCTCCATGGACGTTGGAACAGAGGCGGGTGTACCAGGAATACCAATGAGAACAGCGGGTATGGAGCCGCCGTAAACGCCGCCGCAGTAAATACCGGCCAGCAGGAGCATGGCGGCCTCCGGCTCCATGACATAAGTAAAGGGAATGAACACCGCAACACCCATGGTGGCGGAGAAACCGGGCAGTGCGCCGAAGAGAACGCCCACAAAGAGGCCGGCTGCGCAGATCAGCAAATTATAGGGCTGCAGAACATGCGTAAGGCCCAAAATGATGTTTTCCATACAGCAACCTCCTAATTAAAAGCCAAACCAGGCGGCACCGGGCAGTGTCACCAGCAGGAATTTCGTAAACAGGAAATACATACTGGCGGTGAGTCCCACAGGCAGAAGAATTAACAGCGGAATGCTGCGTACCTTCAAGAACAGCAGGGAGACCACCACAAACAGAAGTGTGGCAATGATGTAGCCGATCTTATCCATCAGGAAGATATAGGCCGCAATCAAAATGGCATAGCTGATAATCACCAGAAGGGTCTTCACAAAATTAGGATCCTTCTCCAGGGCTTCCTCCCGCTTATAATTCCGAATGGACTTGGCCAGCAGGGCGACGGTCAGCAAAACGCTGCATACGATCAGAAAAAGAGGGTATCCTTTGGACTCTTTGGACACACCGCCCAACTGCGCAATAAATCCACAGAGGAACACAAGAACACCGATGCAGATCAGAATGTCGTAGAGCGATTTTTTCCGCTGCATATTTCTTTCCTCCTATTGTAAAAGTAGTTGTTATTTCAGCCCTTCTCCCAGGACGTGCCAATACTGTAAGGCATATTGTCTTTGAAAAGCAGAGTACGGTACGCAGGATGGCCCGCGCACCGCACTTTTAAGAGCGCTTATTCCAAGCCGGACTCGATCATAGCCTTGTAGGTCTCATGATTCTCCAGATAGAACTGCTCGAACTCCTCGCCCCGCTTGAACTCGGTCATGGTACCGGCTTCCTTGGCCTCAGCCTGATACTCGGGGTTGTTCCAAGCTGCCTCGAAGGCATCAGCCAGCTTGTCCACGATCTCCTGAGGGGTGCCGGTGGGAGCGACCAGGCCTCTCCACATGGTGTGCTCGTAATCGACACCCTGCTCCTTGATGGTGGGAATGTCGGAAACCACATCGAACCGCTCAGCGCTGGTGATGGCGATAGGCACGACATTGCCGGCCTCGATCTGAGGGATGGCCTCAGAGACGAAGGGGACAGCCAGGTCTACGTCGCCGCTGGCGACAGAGGTAATGGCCTCGGCACCGCCCTGATAGACCATGCGCTTGAACTGGATGCCTTCCTTCTCCTCCAGGGAGATGCGCAGGAAGTCGTGGCTGGTCCAGGCACCGCCCAGAGCCAGAGTCAGCTCCCCGGGGTTAGCCTTGGCAGCTTCCACCAGGCTCGCCATGTCGGTGATGCCGGACTTCTTGCTGGCCACGATGATGTGGGGATCAGCGGAATACTCCACCACAGGGACAAAGGAATCCACACCGTACTGGATGCCGTCAAACAGCAGGGAGTCGTTGGAGTTGGTGCAGGCGAAATAGCCCAGGGTATAGCCGTCCGGAGCGGAACCAGCCAGCTGGGTCAGGCCAACGGTGCCGCTGCCGCCGGTGATGTTCTGGATCACGATCTTCTGGCCCAGAGACTCCTCGGCATACTTGGCCAGGGTCCGCACGGAGATGTCCGCACCGCCGCCGGCGCCAAAGGGAACAATAATCTGCACGATCTTTTTGGGGAAATCAGAACCGCTGCCTGCGGAAGCGTTCTCCCCGGAAGGCTGGGAAGGCTGGGAGCTACTAGAGCCGCAAGCGGCCATGGAAAGCACCATGACACCTGCCAGCACCATTGTCAGAAGGCGTTTCATCGTTTTCATCTTTTCTTCTCCTTTTCCTATTTTAGTATTGTGTTGCTTTGCTGCAAATAATTATCAGCAAATTTTGTGCCATCCCATGGCCTTGGATAAAACTTTCACTTTTTTGGATCCTTTATCAACAAACGACTTTGCCGCTTGTATAAATTCACTGAGATAAAACCGCTTTTTCTCGTCCGTTTCAAAGATTTTTCGACCTTTTTCTGACTATCCCGGAAAAGGCAATTGCATTTTTGCAGTACAGTATTTTAAAATCGAATTACATGATTGCATTTTTGCATTGCAATTTCAAATGTGTGGTTTATACTGATAAGTACATCGATCTGTTCTTTCCAGAAAGGAGTCCCACCATGACCCATATCCTGTTTTTTTCTCCTTATCCCGAGTGCGTCCCCACGATCAACGAGGTCTTTCAGGCACGGCCGGACAAAGACGAGATCCGATATGAAATTATCATCGATCAATTCAACAACTGCCTGGAATCCGTCGACGCCGATGCCGTTATTTCCAGAGGCTTTACCGCCCATACCATGAAAAAACTCGGCATGCCCTGCGCCGAGCTCAGAATCAGCGGCTATGACGTCATTGCCGCCGTGGACCGCTGCCTCCGGCAGTTTCCCTGCCGACGGGTTGCCCTGGTAGGCGCTTTCAACATGATCTATGGTGCCGAAAATATCCGGGGCGTCTATCCGGACGTGACATTTTGCTGCTATACCGCCATAGAGGAGACCAACCTGGAGGGAAAAATCCGTCAGGCCATTGCCGATGGATATGAAGCGGTGGTGGGCGGTTGTTCCACGGTCGCCATTGCGGAACAGCTTGGGATTCCCGCCGTTATGATCGAGTCAGGTAAAGAGGCCATCAACGACGCCATCGACAACGCCCTCAGCGCTGTCGCTTTTGCCAGCCAGGAGCGCCAGCGCAGCGCTCAGATCGCCAATTTCCTGAACTATTCCTTTCAGGGAATCCTCGCAACCGACCGCAAGGGAACCATTACCCTGGACAACAAATACTGCTATCAGGTTTTTACGGACGAAAAGGCCTCCATCATCGGCCGAAACATCTCCGAATTCTTTCCGTGTATTCCCTTCCAGAAAGTCATTGAAACGGGCTACAAGGTTCTTTCGGAAGTACACCGCTTTCACGACCACCATCTGATGGTCAACTGTGTGCCCGTTGTGGGAAAGTCGGAGAACACCGGCTGTGTCATCACCTTTCAAAGTGTCTCCCAGATTCAGGAGGCAGAAGGAAAAATCCGAAAGCGGATGCATAAGCAGGGCTTTACGGCAAAATACAGCTTTTCCGACATTCTCTATCAGGATGAGATCATGCGGGAAACCATCCATACTGCCGCGGATTACAGTCATGCGGATTCCAACGTGCTGATCTACGGCGAGACAGGAACCGGCAAGGAACTGTTCGCACAGAGTATCCATACAGCCAGCTACCGGCACGGAGAACCGTTTGTGGCGGTCAACTGCGCCGCATTACCGGAGGACCTTCTGGAAAGCGAGCTGTTCGGTTATGTGGAAGGCGCTTTTACTGGAGCGGCTAAGGGGGGAAAGATGGGCCTGTTCGAGATCGCGCACCGCGGCACCATTTTCCTGGATGAGATCGGAGACATCTCTCCAAAGCTGCAAAGCCGTCTTTTGCGTGTTTTGCAGGAACGTGAAATTGTGCGGATCGGCGGCGAAACGGTCATCCCCATCGACGTCCGGGTCATCTCCGCCACCAACCGCAATCTGCGAAAAGCCGTTCAGGAAGGGCGGTTCCGGCAGGATCTGTTCTATCGGTTGGATGTTCTGGAATTGAATCTCCCGCCGCTGCGCCGCCGGCCGAAGGACATCCCATACCTGATCGACCATTTCATCGCCTTTGAGTGGGAACGGACCGGGTGCATCCTGCAAAAGATGGATGAGAGCGGCCGTGCCGCGGCCCTGGAATACGTCTGGCCGGGCAACATTCGGGAACTCCGAAATTTCTGTGAGCGCATCTGTATTCTCTGCACCCACGAATATGCAAACGCGGAAGATATCCGTCGGGCACTGCCTGTTGAGCAAGAGCCGGTTATATCTCTCCATGCTCCCACACCTGCCGCCAGCACGGCGTCCTTCAATCCGCTTCTTGAGAGCGAACGGCAAGCCATCCAGCAGGCACTTGCCGCAAACGGCGGAAACCGCAGCCGCACCGCAGCCGCCCTGGGCATTGACAAAAGCACCCTTTGGCGCAAGATGAAACGGTTCGGCCTGCTGGATGCCAAAAAGTGAATCAGTTTCTCCTTAAAAGCGTCAACCGCCTCTCAATATCAGAATTTCATTTCCACCCCAAAATAACAATCCAAATTTTTCATTTTAGGCATTGAAATTTATTGGCAGGTTTCGCGGATCTTACGAAAACCGTCTGGCGGTAGCGCTGTCTGATGGCTCCCAGCATTAGACCAGCCCCTGAGCAACCGTTGTCAGATAATTTGCACCAACAGTAGTTGGAATCCGGATGCCCATAGGCTCAACCGAACCACGCGACTATCGCGTGGTTTTCTTTATATAAAAACGCAGAGCAGAGACGAATCTCTGCTCTGCGCAGCTTGTCGAAAAACCACTGCTTAAAGCAACTGGGTTGCATTTTGCAGGGGGAGTACGAGGGGGCGGGAGCCCCTTCGTGTGGAATCAAATGCCTGCAAAAAGCCTGCGCCAGCAGGCGTTTGCGCCGCGCAGCGGCAGATTTTCGGGCAGCAGAGCGGCCAGAAAATCGAGGTATTGTGAAGGCGTCGAAAAAGTCCGTCGGACTTTTTCGACAGCCTGCGCAGAGCAGAGACGAATCTCTGCTCTGCGTTGCTTATGATGCAGAGATCTTCAGGGTTGGATTACTTCCACCAGCCAAGGATCCAGTCGAAGATGCTGCCCCAATTTGGTTTGGAGGGCTGGGAGGGTTCCTCAGGATTGGTGGGTGTATCATCACCCCATCATTTTTCGAAGAGCTTAACTTTGCACACTCACGGCAAACAAAGTCGTTTCCGTTGAAATACAGATAGCGAACTCGGCGGCGGCAGTACGGGCACAGCCAGAAAGCCCGCGTTCCTCCGAATCCGTTGTTTATACGTGTGAGGCGCAATCTCCACCGCCCGCACAAATCAACGAATTCTTTTTCAACTTCTCCCGGGCCGTATTCGACATATCGTCCAAAATCCAACGTTGTGCGCCCGGCGAACAAGATACCGTCATACTCTTGCTTTGCAGCTTCAAAGCTATCAATTCGCGGCGTTTGCTCAATCATTTCGTGGATCTTATTCCATCCGCCGTTATTGCATCGGTAATATATTGGTTATCGCCTCCTTTCTGCTTTTATGCCTAAATACAATGTGAAATGCAACTTTATTCGTTGTTTTTCGTTGACTTCTGCCGCTCATAAAGGGATACCCAGTCCCGCAAGTCCATAACCACCAACCACGGGCAGCGATTTTTCCTCCAGAATACAGCCGGGAGGCCATCGTGGAATTTATCAGCATCGCGGCGGGACTGATCTAACCACGCATAAAGGTTCTGCTGCTGCGCCCTCTTGCACTCGATATGTACGCCGGGGAGGCCGGTCAAGTCCGGCGTCGCTCCGTAGCTTACAGCCTGCCCCGGTTCAACAGGGTATCCGTAGCCCTGAAGAATCCGGGCAAGCTCCAGCTCGCCGGAGCGGCCTTTTGCCTGTGGCTTACGGCCCATCTGATATGCTCCTTTCGTTCAGGTTGTCCTCAATGTTCTCCAGCGCGTCCGCAATTCTTTCTAAATGCGTTGAAATGTCACCAGCAAATTATATGTGCCCTCGTCAATCATAGCAGTTTTCCTTTCATATCATATTTATTGAATAACGCTGATATAAAAGAATGCAAGCAAATTGTCCATGAAGACTATGTAGATTTTGATGAAAATGCTGAGTGGTTTGAGAGTTATTATCAGTCATCGGACTACAAAGATTTCATGAGTGAACCGCCAGAAGATGACAGAATTGATATAGATGAATTCATTGAATCACAGATGGAAGAAGAAGCCTCAGTTAATGATTTTTTGAATTACTATTACAAATTACATCAGGAAGAATAAAAAACCGCCCTCTGGTGCTGGAACACCAGAGAGCGGCATAAGGGGCAGTAAACTTGAACGGCCTACTGCCCTTCCATAATATATGAAAATGGGAGGAATTGCAATGGCAAGAAAATCAAACACCAGAGCCGCACAGGGAGCCGGAAGCATCCGGCAGCGGACTGACGGCACATGGGAGGCCCGGATTACCATAGGAACAAACCCCGGCACAGGAAAGCCGGACCGCAAAAGTGTTTACGGGAAAACGCAGGCGGAGGTCAGAAAGAAAATGACCGCCATCCAGAGGGCTGTTGACAACGGAACCTATCAGGCCCCCGACAAAACCACTGTTTCCGAATGGCTCGATGAGTGGATGAAAACTTTCTGCGCCGTCAAGGCGAAGCCGCTGACATACAGCAGCTACGAGGTGGCGATCAAGAACCACATTAAGCCGTCCATCGGTGCGCTGAAGATGCAAGCTGTGAAGGGCGTCCATGTCCAGAAGCTATACAATGGCATGACCGCCGCCGGATCATCTGCAAAGACCGTGAAGAACGTTGCCGCAATACTGCACAAGGCGTTTTCCGTGGCCCAGAAGCAGGGAATGATACAGGTTAACCCGTGTGACGCGGCGGAGCTTCCAAAGGCCACGCAAAAGGAAATCAAGCCGCTGACGGACGCGGAAATCCCGCTGTTCCTGAAAGCCATTGACGGACACCCGATGGAGAACGCATATGCCCTGTGCCTGTTTGCCGGCCTCCGGGAAGGTGAGTGTTTGGGCCTGTCATGGTCACAGGTGGACTTTGAAGCGCGGCGTATCACCATCAGCCAGCAGCTCCAGCATGAGAAAAAGAAGGGCGCTGCCTACTATATCGCCCCCGGCACAAAGAGCGGAAAGCCCCGGCAGATTGAGCCGCCAGAAATTGCGTTTCAGTATTTGCGGGCGGAGCGAAAGCGGCAAGCAGAAAACCGCCTCGCCGCCGGTGAGCTGTGGAGCAACCCGGATAATCTGGTATTTACGGATGAAATGGGCGGGCATCTTGCTATATCGACCTTCTATAAAACGTTCAAGCGGATTGCTGCCAGCATCGGCAGGCCGGACGCAAGGCCGCACGATCTCCGGCACACCGCCGCCACCGTAGCGATTGCTTCCGGGGCTGATATAAAGAGCGTACAGGACTTGTTGGGCCACGCTACCGCCAGTTTTACGTTGAATGTCTATGCGCACAGCAGCGACCAGATGAAGAAGGACACCGCCGCCCGGATGCAGAGTTACTATGACAACCTGACCGCCAAAAAGGCATAAAGCAGCCCCGCCGGATTTGACCGTCTGGCGGGGTATTTTTGGCTGTTTGGGGTAAAGTTAGGGGTATAGCGAAAATGAGCTGTTATCGTGGCAAACTATATTCGCTAAAAAACTGCTGAAAACAAAAGAAAAACCACCCTATTTTCAATAAATAAGGTGGCTTTCTATGGCGGAGAAGGAGGGATTCGAACCCTCGAGACCCTTTAGGGGCCTACATGATTTCCAATCATGCGCCCTCGACCAACTAGGCGACTTCTCCATAGCTGTCAAGCGTGTCTTTTCCGATGAACTTGTACGCCGCCGTGAAGCGACAGCGTTATTATTATAACAGAGAATAAGGTAAAGTCAAGCCCTAACTTTTAATTTTTTGAAAAAGAAAGAGGGGGCGGACAGCGGCTGCCGTCCGGCCCCCTTCTTCAGCGCATCTCGGAGACGATGTTGTCCACGGCGTTGTCCACGGCGACACCCAGCTTGTGGATGCTTTTACCGACCTGTGTTTTCATGGACTGCCTGCCGCGGGGCATCATCATCCCCAGCGCCGCGCCGGTCATCACCCCGGCGCCCATGCCGACCCAAAATCCGGCACACGTCTTCATATTCGTCACTCCTTTTTCGGCCTGCTGATAGTATGGCCGAAAAGCGGCGGAAAAAACGCCCGGGACGGATTTGCCAAAAACCGCTAGACGCGTTATAATCAAAAAAACAAACATTCGGGCTCAGCCCGCAGGAGGGACCATGACCAGCATTTATCTGATCCGCCACGCCGAGGCGGAGGGCAATCTCTACCGGATCGCCCAGGGACAGTACAACAGCATCATCACCGACCGGGGCTGGCGCCAGATCCGGGCCCTGGAGGAGCGGTTCCGGGATATCCATATCGACGCTGTGTACAGCAGCGACCTCTACCGCACCTGCGCCACCGCCAGCGCCATCTACCGGCCCAAGGGCCTGCCGCTCCACCGGGATGCCGGCCTGCGGGAGATCTGCGTGGGGGACTGGGAGCAGAAGACCTGGGGCCAGATCGCCCGGGAGGACCCGGAGCAGCTGGAGAATTTCAACCACCGGCTGCACCTGTGGCACGCGGAGGGGGCGGAGACCCCAGGCCAGGTGCTGGACCGGGTCCTGGCCTCCGTCCGGCGGATCGCCGCGGAGAATGAGGGCCGGACCGTGGCGGTGTTCTCCCACGGCTGCGCCATCCGGCTGCTGCTGGCCTATCTCCAGGGCTATTCCCTGGAGGACCTGGGCCAGACGCCCCACGGCGACAACACCGCCGTCTCTTTGCTGGAGGCGGAGGGAGACGGGATGCGGGTGGTCTTCCGGGACGACAACAGCCACCTGCGGACGCCGGCGTTCCTGGCGGGAGAGAAGGTCCGCAAGCGGGCCAACGCCCTGGAGCCGGGACTGTGGTTCGCCCCCCTGGAGCTGCCGGAGCAGGCGGCCCTGCTGGCGGAGGGCGTCTCTGCCGTCTGGCAGGAAAGCGGCGCCGCCTTTGACCGGGACCGTCTGCTGGCGGACGCCGCGGAGAGGACCACCCTGGTGGGCTACCTGAGGGAAGAGCCGGTGGGCCTGGTGCAGCTGGGGCCGGAGACGGGCTGGATCTCCCTGGCCTGCGTCCGGGCGGACTGCCGGAAGCGGGGCTTCGGCGTCCAGCTCATCGGCCAGTCGGTACGGCTGACCCGGCCTTTGGGCGGAGAGAAGCTGTCCATCGCCCTGGAGCGGGACAGCGGCGCCCGGGCGTTTTTCACCGACTACGGGTTCCGTCCCGCCGGCACGGCGGCGGACGGCCGGGTGGTTTTGGAGAAGGACATCTCCTTTGACCCGGAATTTTTGGGGAAATGAGCCGAAAGAAACCCATTGACAAAAGGGATGGGGATTCTATATAATACTTCGCGTAAAAGGGAGTAGCCTGCGCCTACGGGCGTGGTGTGGTTCGTCATCACGGCGGCGGGAGACCGCTGCCCGGGACACGTCGAAAAGGCGAGACTTTTACTGTACATCGTACTGTGGGGCTGGAGCCTGCGTATTTATGTACAGGAAAAGTCTCGTTATTTTTGCGAAAAAATGGAGGACGTATGAATATTTGGATCACTGTTCTGTTGTTTTTGCTGGGCCTGCTGCTGATCGTCAAGGGCGGCGACTGGTTTCTGGACGGCGCCGTCTGGATCGCTGAGGCCACCGGCGTGCCCCGCTTCATCATCGGCGCCACCATCGTGTCCCTGGCCACCACACTGCCGGAGCTGACGGTGTCCGTCACCGGCGTGCTCCAGGGGGAGGTGGACCTGGCGGTGGGCAACGCCGTGGGATCCGTCACGGCCAACCTGGGCCTCATTCTGGGCATCTCCGTGGTGTGCATCCCCTCGGTGGTGAGCAAGAAGCAGTTCAACCTGAAGGCGGTGCTGATGGTGACCGGCGCGGCGCTGCTGCTGATCCTGTGCCGGGGCGGCGTGCTGACTTTCCTGCCCAGCCTGGCCATGTTCGCGGTGTTCGCCGTGTACCTCTGGAACAACATCGTGGATGCCCGGAGCGGCATGGCGGAGAGCCGGGCGGAGCATCCCGGCCGCCGGACGGTGTCCCACCGGCAGATGACCATGAAGCTGTTCCTGTTCGCCATCGGCATCACCGCCATCGTGGTGGGCTCCCGCCTGCTGATCGACTACGGCAGTGAGCTGGCCCTGCTGCTGGGGGTGCCCTCCAGCATCATCGGCGTCACCATGGTGGCCGTGGGCACCTCCCTGCCGGAGCTGGTCACCACCCTGACGGCCATCGCCAAGAAGGAAGCCTCCATGTCCGTGGGCAACATCATCGGCGCCAACGTCATCGACCTGACCATGATCCTGCCGGTGTGCTCCGCCGTGTCCGGCGGAAAGCTGACCATCGGCCAGCAGACCACCGCCCTGGACCTGCCGGTCTGCCTGGCCCTGTGCTGCCTGGCGGTGCTCCCCCCGCTGCTGAAGGGAAAGTTCTACCGCTGGCAGGGCGTGCTGATGCTGGTGCTGTACGCGGGATATATGGCCGCTCTGGTCATGTGACAGAAAAAACCGCCTGCCGGGAACTCCCGGCAGGCGGTCTTCTTATTTGACAAGCTCCCGTACGATGCGGGCGGTCATGCCCCAGACGGCATGGTCCTGCCAGAACCACACCGGGACCTCCACGGTGCCCCGGCTCCAGGGGTAGTCCTCCGGCACCCCCACGGCGCCGTAGGGAAAGCCCTCCGGACGGGTGGGCGTCAGATCGTAGCGGTAGATCTCCGGCGGCGTCTGGCGGAAGAAGTCCAGGGGTACGGTGAAGACCTCCGCCACCTCCGCCGGGGAAGGGCACAGGGCCGCCAGACCTTCCGGGGAAACCAGCCCCAGTACCGGCTGCAGCAGGAATCCCCGGGGATTGCAGATAAAGTCCGGCAGGCCCAGGACCTCGATCTGACCGGCGGGGATGGCCAGCTCCTCCCCTGTCTCCCGGAGGGCGCAGGCCACAGCGGACTCGCCGCTCTCCTGCCGGCCGCCGGGGAAGCATACCTCGCCGGGCTGGCGGCGCAGGGAGGCGGAGCGGACCTCAAACAACAGGTGGAGGCCGTCGGACTGCTCCACCAGGGGGCACAGGACGGCGTAGCTGTGCCGGGCGCCCAGCAGACCGGGCGCGTGGCCGCCGAAGCGGCTCCGCAGTTCCTCCAGCCCGCTCACAGCAGCATCCTCAGGCCGCACTGCCGGTTCACGATGTCCACCGCCGGGACGCTGGGGGCGTACTCGCCGTCCAGGGACCAGGGCAGGTCCTCCTCCGTCTCCAGATGGAGGGAGGAGACGTGGCGGAAGATCAGACCCTCCCGGTCGTACTCCTGGTTCAGCAGCGCCAGCACCAGGTTCTGCAGGTCCAGGGCTGTCTTGGGGCTGGGGACCAGCAGCATCTCGAACTTGCCGTCGTCCAGCACCACCCGCTCCGGGTCCAGCTTCATCAGCCCGCCGATGGAGGTGGAGTTGCACACGGCGCCGAACAGGTACTCCCCGTCCAGCACCTCGCCGTCGGCGGTGAGTTTGATCTGGTAGGGCCGCAGGGTGTTCAGGTCCTTCATCCCCTCCAGGATATAGGCGAAGTGGCCCAGGGCGTTTTTGGCGGCCTGAGGGGCGGTGTAGGAGCTGCGGGTAAAAGCACCGAAGGACGCCACGTAAACGAAGTACCGGTGGGCCCACTGGCCGATGTCCAGCACCTGGACCTCCCCCCGGGCGATGGCCTGGGCGGCCACGGCGGGCTTGCCGGAGATGTGGAGGCTGGCGGCGAAATCGTTGGTGCTGCCCTGGGGCAGATAGCCCAGCAGCGGCGGACGCTCCAGCCGCATCAGGCCGGAAATGACCTCGTTCAGAGTGCCGTCACCGCCCACGGCCACCACCGCGTCGTAGTTCCCGCCCTCCCGGGCGGCGGTCTCCGCGGCGTCGCCGGGGGCGCTGGTGTTATGGACGGAGACCAGATAGCCGGCGTCGGAAAAGACGGAGACTGCGTCGAACAGCGGCCCCCGGGACTTGTTCCGGCCGGCACGGGGATTGACGATCATCAATAATTGTTTGCTCATAACAGTTACACTTTCTGCTTCCGCCGCTTCTTCAGACGCGGCATGATGTTGGATGGTTGGATATATGAGAGAAAGTATATCACGGCCCCGGAGGGAATGCAATCGGACCGGAATGGAAAAACCAACAGAAAAAAGCCCAAAAACGGGGAAAACTCCGCTGAGGGGTTATAAAGAAGCCGGAATGGGGAAAGAATCGGTTGCAATTCCACCGGCGGGCGTGTAGAATGAAAGCGAAGAAACGGGGGACGGTGTGCCATGAGAGGGAAGAGCGGATACGTCAAGGCGGGAGTGACGGTGTTTTGCACTGTCGCCGCTATTTTGCTGTTTTATGATACCCTGTTCGGCGGGAAGGTGCTCCAGAAGATCGGAGGGCACCTGCTGCACGCCCTGCTGCCGGTGGTTTACGGCGCCTCCATGGCCTATCTGCTGGCACCCATGGTGAACTTCTTTGAGGACAACCTCTTCTTCGGTACTGTAAAACAGGCCCGGCAGCGGGGGAGCTTCGCCTCCGGCGGTGCGCGGGCGCTGAGCCTGCTGATGACCTGGGCGGTCATCGGCGCCCTGGCCTACCTGCTGGCGTCGGTGCTGCTGCCGGAGCTGTACCGCAGCGTGGTCCAGCTGATCGGCAACGTGGAAGCCTACTACAATACGATCAGCGGCTGGGTGGAGCACCTGCTGGAGACCAATCCCACGCTGGAGGAGTGGGTGGCCGCCCGGATGGACATTTATTTTGAAAGCGCCAAAAGCTGGATCACCTCCAAGCTCCTGCCCCAGGCCACTATGCTGATGGGCGTGGTCTCCGGCAGTGTGGTGGGCCTGGTGGCCTTCTGCAGCAACCTGCTGGTGGGCGTCATCACGTCCGTCTATTTCATGGCTACCAAGGAGCGGTGCGCCGCCCACGCCCGGAAGGTGGTCTGGGGCCTGTTCTCCCGGGAGAACGCCCTCTGGGTCTTCCGTGGGGTCCATAAGGTGGACCGGATCTTCTCCGGCTTTGTCCGGGGCAAGCTGCTGGACTCGTTCATCATGGGGATCATCTGCTTCGTGGGCTGCTCCGTGCTGGATTTCCCCTATACGCCGCTGGTCTCCGTTATCGTGGGCGTCACCAATGTGATCCCCTTCTTCGGCCCCTTCCTGGGGGCCATCCCCAGCACCTTCCTGATCCTGCTGGCGTCGCCCCGAAAGGCGCTGTACTTCGTGCTGTTCATCCTTGCCCTCCAGCAGCTGGACGGCAACATCATCGGGCCCAAGATCCTGGGAGACAAGACCGGCCTGCCCAGCCTGTGGGTCATCATCGCCGTTCTGGTGGGCGGCAGCTTCTTCGGCCTGGCGGGCATGTTCTTCGGCGTGCCGGTGTGCGCCTGCCTGTACAGCGCCATCACCTTCTTCCTGGAGGTCCGCCTGGAGAAGAAGAACCTGCCCCGGGAGACGGAGGCCTACACCGCCGACCAGCCCGCTTCGCCTCCTCCGCCGGAAAGCGGCGCCGATCCGGGGGAAAATTTTTGAAAAACCTTGCAATCACGCGTACCATCGTGTACAATGTTGCCTTGCGGGATGTTCGTTATAAAAATAACGACAAACCCGCAAGGCTTTCTGTTTGACAACTGAATAGAGCCGAAGATTCTGATCGGATGGCCAGAGCCATCCCACATTGACCCCGCAAGGGGCAGTGATGAAAAGGAGCGAACAATCATGAAGAAACGACTCACCGCATTCCTTCTGCTGGCAGCTCTCCTGTGCGCCGTACTCACCGGCTGCGGAGGCGGAAGCGCAGACCAGACGCCCGCTGAGAAGGACCCCAGCACTGACGCCGCCCCCGTGGCCAACGAGATCACCGTGGGCATCGCCAACGACTTGGACGACAGTCTTGACCCTCACAAGACCGTGAAGGCAGGAACCAGAGAAGTCATGTTCAACGTATTCGAGGGGCTTGTGAAGCCCACTCCCGACGGAGATTTGACCCCTGCTATTGCCGAAGATTACACGGTTTCCGAGGATCACCTGACTTACACCTTCACCCTGCGGGAAGGCGTGAAGTTCCATAACGGAGACCCGGTGACAGCAGAGGATGTGAAGTATTCCATCGACCGCTGCGCCGACGACTCGGAGGGTGAACCTCTGGTCCCGGCGTTTTTGATTATCCGGGAGGTGCAGGTGGTGGACGAGAAGACCGTCACCATCACCCTCACCGAGCCCAGCAACGAATTCCTCTCCTACCTCACCGCCGCCATCCTGCCTGCCGGCTATGACGGCCAGGATACCGCCCCCATCGGCACAGGCCCCTTCAAGTTTGTCTCCCGGGCCGCCCAGGACACCATCGTTCTGGAGAAGTTCGACGAGTACTGGGGCGATCCCGCCTATCTGGACAAGGTGACCTTCAAGATCGTGGAGAACGCCGACAGCCTGATGATGAGCCTCCAGAGCGGCGCCATCGACCTGTGCAACCACCTGCCCACCACCCAGGCCCTCCAGCTGAGCGACGACTTCTATATCGTGGAGGGCTGCATGAGCCTGGTCCAGGCCCTGTATGTGAACAACGCCGTGGCTCCCTTTGACGACGTCCGGGTCCGGCAGGCCCTGTGCTACGCCACGGACCGCCAGCAGATCATCGACCTGGCCTTCGACGGCTACGGCAGCCTGGTGGGCTCCAGCATGTACCCCACTCTGGGCAAATATTTTGACGACAGCCTCACCGATACCTATACCTATGACACCGCCAAGGCCAAGGAGCTGCTGGCGGAGGCCGGCTATCCCGACGGCTTCGACATGACCATGACCGTGCCCAGCAACTATCCCCAGCACGTGGATACCGCCGAGGTGCTGGCGGAGCAGTACAAGGCCGTGGGCATCAACGTGGAGATCATCCCCGTGGAGTGGAACAGCTGGATCAGCGACGTATACGTCGGCCGGCAGTATCAGACCACCGTGGTGGGCGTGGACGCCTCCGCCATGACCGCCCGGGCCATGCTGGAGCGGTTCAATTCCCAGGCCGGCAACAACTTCGTCAACTACCAGAACGACGAGTACGACGCCCTGTTCCAGCAGGCCATCACCTGCTATGACGACGCGGAGCAGACGGCACTGTACAAGCAGATGGAGAAGAACCTGGCTGACAACGCCGCCAATGTCTACATTCAGGCTCCCGCGGACCTGGTGGCGGTGCGCAAGGGCCTGGAGGGCTTCCAATTCTATCCCCTGTACGTGATGGACCTGTCCACGGTTCGGTTTGCCCAGTAATGTGATATGAGGAGCGGCTTCTGCGCCGCTTGTCCGAAAGGAGACGATGACCCATGAAGTACGCGGCCAAGCGCGTCGCCATGCTGCTGCTGACCATGGTCATCGTCTCCCTTTTGGCGTTTGTGGCCTTTGACCTGATCTCCGGAGACCCTGCCACCGCCATGCTGGGCACTGAGGCCACCCCGGAGAAGGTGGCCGCCCTCCGGGAGCAGCTGGGGCTGAACCGGCCTCTGATGGTGCGGTACGGCGAGTGGCTGCTGGGCTTCTTCACCGGGGACCTGGGCATGTCGTACAGCTACCGCCAGCCGGTGTGGGACCTGATCGCCCCCAAGGTGCTGGTGACCCTGTGCCTCAGCGGATTGACCTTCCTGCTGATCGTGGCGGTGTCCATCCCCCTGGGGCTGCGGTCCGCCCGGCAGTCCGGCGGCGTCCTGGGCAGCGTCCGTACCCTGGTGAACCAGCTGTGCATGGCGGTTCCCCCCTTCTTCACCGGCATCCTGCTGAGCTATCTGTTCAGCACGGTGCTCCGCTGGTTCGTCCACGGGCAGTTCCCGGGCCTGGACAAGGACCTGGGCGGCTCCCTGAAATACCTGTTCTTCGCCTCTCTGGCCCTGGCCATCCCCCGGGTGGCTATGACGGTGCGGATGCTGCGCAGCACCGTTCAGGGGGAGATGCGGAAGGACTACGTCCGCACCGCCATCTCCCGGGGCAATGACCGGGGCGGCGTGCTGTACCAGCATGTGCTGAAAAACGCCCTGGTGCCGGTGGTCACCTTCCTGGCCCAGACCATGGCGGAGATCGTGGCCAGCAGCATCGTGGTGGAGCAGGTCTTCGGCATCCCCGGCCTTGGGCGGATGCTGGTGGCCTCCATCTCCAACCGGGACTACCCCACGGTGCAGGCCATTGTGGTGATCCTGGCCTTCTGGGTGGTGCTGGCGGGCACCGTGGCGGACCTCATCAATCAGCGCATCGACCCCCGCCTGCGGCTGGGAGGTGCGTCATGAAAAACACACGGATGAACGGCTATCTGAAGGCCGGCCTGATCCTCACCGGCTTCCTGACGGCCCTGATCATTCTGGGCTTTTTCTGGACACCCTATGATCCCGAGGCCATGATGGCGGGGCCCAAGCTCCAGGGGCCCACCTGGCAGCACCTGATGGGCACCGATAAATTCGGCCGGGACATCTTCAGCCGGGTCCTCCAGGGCGCCGGCACCACCTTCACCATCGCGGCGTCCGTGGTGGCCATCGGCGCCGTCTGCGGCACCGCCGTGGGCGCCCTCACGGGCTACTTCGGCGGCATTGTGGACGAGGCGCTCATGCGCCTCAACGATGCCCTCACCGCCTTTCCCAGCATTCTGCTGGCGCTGGTCATCATCTCCATCCTGGGGCCCGGCAGCAAGTACAACGTGGTGCTGGCCCTGGGACTGGTGTTCATCCCCAGCTTTGCCCGGGTCACCAGAACCGCCTTCGCCGCCCTGCGGGACGTGAACTATGTGAAAAGCGCCCGGCTGATGGGCGCCTCCAGGCGGCGCATCCTGCTGGTCCACATCCTGCCCAACACCATGCAGGTGCTGCTGCCGGCCATCACCATCGGTTTCAACAACGCCGTCCTGGCGGAGGCCTCCATGAGCTTCCTGGGGATCGGCGTCACGCCCCCGGACGCCTCCCTGGGCTACATGCTGTCCGAGGCCCAGGGCATGTTCATCGCGGCGCCCTGGTACGCCATCGGCACCGGCGTCACCATCGTGCTGCTGGTGTTCGGCGTGGGCCTCATCGGCGAGGGGCTGCAGCGCCGGGATAAGGAGGTGGACTGATGCTGGAGATCCGAGACCTGCATGTGAAATTCCACACCCGGGACCGGGAGGCCGTGGCCGGGATCAGCCTCACCATCCATGACGGCGAGATCCTGGGCCTGGTGGGCGAATCCGGCTCCGGCAAATCCGTTACCGCCATGAGCGTGGCGGGGCTGCTGCCCCGGAAGCAGTGCGCCTATTCCGGGGAGATCTTGCTGGACGGCGTGGAGCTGCTCCATGCGGACCGGTCCGTTCTGCGGAAGGTCCAGGGCAAGGACATCGGCGTGGTGTTCCAGGAGCCCATGAGCGCCATGGACCCGCTGATGAAGATCGGCCGCCAGGTGGAGGAAGTCCTACGCATCCACACGCAGCTGAGCCGGGAGGAGCGGAAGCGGCTGGCCCTGGAGGCCTTGGAGGCCGTGGAGCTGCCGGACCCGGCGGCGGTATACGAAAAATATCCCCATGAGCTGTCCGGCGGTATGCTCCAGCGGGCCATGATCGCGGCGGCCGTCGTGGCGCGGCCCAAGCTGCTGCTGCTGGACGAGCCCACCACCGCCCTGGACGTCACCATCCAGGCCCAGATCCTGGAATTGCTGAAAAAGCTGAACCGGGAGTTCGGCATCTCCATGCTGTTCATCTCCCACAACCTGAACGTGGTGCGGAAGCTCTGCGGCCGGGTGGCGGTGATGCAGCGGGGCGTCCTGGTGGAGGAGGGGGACACGGAGCAGGTGTTCCACCACCCCCGGCACCCCTACACCCAGCGGCTCATTGCCGCCATCCCCACCCGAAACCGAAAGGAGGGAACGTCATGAGCGATCAGTTGGTCCTGTCCCTCCGCCACGTCACCAGCGGCTACCGGGACGGCGGCGTCTTCCGGAGGGGCGCTTACCAGGAGGTCCTCCACGACGTGTCCTTCGACGTCCGCCATGGCGAGATCTTGGGCCTGGTGGGCGAATCCGGCACCGGCAAGTCCACCCTGGCCCGGACCATCCTGGGCATGGTAAAGCCGGACCGGGGCGAGGTCATCCATTATACGAAGCGTCCCCAGATGATCTTTCAGGACCCGTACAGCTCCCTGAACCCCGCCTACACCGTGGAGTGGACCATGGAGGAGCCTTTGCGGATCTACGGAAAGTACGGCCCTGACGAGCGAAAGCGCCGGGTCCGGGAGATGCTGAAGCTGGTGGAGCTGCCGGAGGAGTGCCTGCGGGCCAAACCGGCGGAGCTGTCCGGCGGCCAGCGCCAGCGGGTCAGTATCGCCGTGGCGCTGCTCCAGCGGCCCCGGTTCCTCATTGCCGACGAGCCGGTCAGCGCCCTGGACGTGACCATCCAGGCCCAGGTCCTGAAGCTGCTGCGGGACCTGCGGGACGAGCTGGATTTGAGCTACCTGTTCATCTCCCACGACCTGAACGTGGTGTATCAGCTGTGCGACCGGGTACTGGTGATGAAGTCCGGCCGCATCGTGGAGCAGGGAACGGTGGCGGAGATCTTCGACCACCCCAAAGAGGACTATACGAAGCAGCTGCTGGCCGCGGCTGAGTGATGTTATGAAAGCATTTTTGAAAGCGCATCGAAAACTTCACATCTGGCTGCTGGCAGACCTGTGCCTGCTGGCGGCCTTTTGGCTTTGCCGGGGGCGGCGGGCGTGGATGAACGCCCTGGCGGAGCATGTCACCACGCCCCTGCGGCGGGCGGTGGGCCGGCTGTGCTACCGGGTGGATTTCTCCGTGGCGGAGCTGCTGTGCGTCCTGCTGGTAGCCGCCGCCGTGGGATACCTGGTGTGGAGCGTCATCGCCGTGGCCCGGGCCAGGGGCCGCCGGCGGCACCGCACGTACAGCGCGGCGCTGGGGGCCCTCTGCGCCGGCGTCACCGTTTACGTGGGCTTCTGCTTTTTGTGGGGCGTGGACTATTACACCGACAGCTTCCAGGAGAGGTCCGGCATTTACGCCCAGCCGGTGGCCCAGGAGGACCTGCTGGCGGTGACGGAATATTTCGCGGACCGGCTGGCGGAGTCGGCGGACCGGGTGGAACGGGACGAAAACGGCCTCTTCGCCGTTCCCCGGGAGGAGATCCTGGCGTACAGCGTCCACGCCTACGACGAAGTGGAACGGCAGTTCCCCTTCCTGACCTTCGACGACCTGGGGGTGAAGCCGGTGCGGTTCTCCCGGGTCATGAGCGCCCTGGACTTCACCGGCGTCTACTGCCCCTACACCGGGGAGAGCAACGTGAACGTGGACAGCCCCGCCTGCTTGCTGGCCGCCACGGCGGCCCATGAGCTGGCCCACCAGCGCAGCGTCTCCTCGGAGCAGGAGTGCAACTTCCTAGCCATTCTGGCCGCCACCACCTGCGGCAATGATGTCTACGCCTACTCCGGCTGGCTGCTGGGATACATCTACCTGGGCAACGCCCTGTACAAGGCGGACCCGGAGGCCTACGCCGCCCTCCGGGACACCCTGCCGGAGACAGTGCGGACGGACCTGCGGGACAACAGCGCCTACTGGGCCCAGTTCCAGGACACCGCCGCCCAGAAGGTGTCCAACACCGTGTACGAGAACTTTTTGAAGAGCTACGGCGAGGAGCGGGGCCTTCAGTCCTACGGCACCGTGGTGGACATGCTGGTGGTGTATTATCAGGATCAGGTGTAAAAAAACCGTGGACCGCTGGGCGGTCCACGGTTCAGCTTGTCGAAAAACGTCTGCTTAAAGCAACTGGGTTGCATTTTGCAGGGGGAGTACGAGGGGGCGGGAGCCCCTTCGTGTGGAATCAAATGCCTGCAAAAAGCCTGCGCCAGCAGGCGTTTGCGCCGCGCAGCGGCAGATTTTCGGGCAGCAGAGCGGCCAGAAAATCGAGGTATTGTGAAGGCGTCGAAAAAGTCCGTCGGACTTTTTCGACAGCCTGAACCGTGGACCGCTGGGCGGTCCACGGTTTTCCTTATTTCATCAGCTCGCACACCAGGTCGGTGTAGCCGGAGGGGTCCTCCAGGGGCAATCCCGCGATCAGCAGAGCCTGGTCGTACAGCAGCGTGGCGTACTTCTTCGCCTTCTCCGGGTCCTCCGTCACGGCGGTCTCCAGGGCCTGGAAGGCGGGGTGCTCCACGTTCAGCTCCAGAATGCGGTCCGCCTTGATGGGGGAGTCGGGCTGGACGGCGTGGAAGTACTTCTCCATCTCGAAGCTGAGGCCCTCGCCGGCGGTGAGGCAGACGGGGTGGGACTTCAGACGCTGGGAGGCCTTGACCTCCTTTACCTGCTCGCCCAGGGCCTCCTTCACAAAGTCAAAGGCGGCCTTGTGGGCGTCGGCAGCCTCCTCGGCCTTCTTCTCGGCGCCCTCCTCGATCTCCTGGTCCAGGATGGAGCGCAGCTCCTTGCCGTCCTTGTCCCGGACCACCTGGGCGCAGAACTCGTCGATGTCCTCGGTGAAGTAGAGAATTTCGATGCCCTTGTCCTTCAGCATCTCCGTCTGGGGCAGCTTGTCCACCTTGTCCAACGTCTCGCCGGAGGCGTAGTAGATATACTTCTGGTCCTCCTTCATGCGGGACACATATTCCTCCAGGGTGACCAGCTTCTTCTCGGTGGAGGAGTAGAACAGCAGCAGGTCGCTGAGCAAATCCTTGTTGGCGCCGTAGTCCGCGGTGACGCCGTACTTGATCTGGCGGCCGAAGTTCTTCCAGAAGGTCTCGTAGCCCTCCCGGTCGTCCTTCATCATCTTCACCAGCTCGTTCTTGATCTTCTTCTCCAGGTTGGCGGCGATGACCTTCAGCTGCCGGTCGTGCTGCAAAAGCTCCCGGGAGATGTTCAGGCTCAGGTCGGGGGAGTCCACCACGCCCCGGACGAAGCGGAAGTGCTCCGGCAGCAGGTCGGCGCACTTGTCCATGATGAGGACGCCGTTGGAGTAGAGCTGGAGGCCCTTCTCGTATTCCTTGGTGTAGTAGTCGTAGGGCGTGGCGCCGGGGATGAACAGCAGCGCCTTGTAGGTGACGGCGCCCTCGGCGGAGACTGTGATGACCTTCTGGGGGTCGGTGTAGTCCCGGAACTTGTCCCGGTAGAACTTGTTGTACTCCTCCGGCTTCACGCTGGACTTCCGCCGCTGCCAGATGGGCACCATGGAGTTCAGGGTCTCGACTTCCTGGTAGGTCTCGTACTCCGGCTTGTCGTCGGGGCAGCCCTCTTTCCTGCGGGTCTTGCTGACCTCCATGCGGATGGGGAAGCGGATATAGTCGGAGTACTTCCGTACCAGCTCCTGGATGCGCCAGGACTCCAGGAACTCGCTGTACTTCTCGTCGTCGGTGTCGGGCTTCACGTGCATGATAATGTCGGTTCCCACGCCGTCCTTCTCGCACTCGGTGATGGTGTAGCCGTCGGCGCCGGCGGACTGCCACATCCAGGCGGTGTCAGAGCCGTACTTCTTCGTCACCACGGTGATGTGGTCCGCCACCATGAAGGCGGAGTAGAAGCCCACGCCGAACTGGCCGATGACGTCGGTGTCCTTGGCGTCGTCGCCCACTTCCTGCTTGAACTTGTAGGAGCCGGAGGAGGCGATGACGCCCAGGTTGTTCTCCAGGTCCGCCTTGTCCATGCCGATGCCGTTATCGGACACGGTAATGAGCCGGCTGTCCTTGTCCACCTTCAGCTCGATCTTGAAATCCTTGCGGTTCAGGCCCACGGAGTCGTCGGTCAGCGCCTGGTAGCACAGCTTGTCGCAGGCGTCGCTGGCGTTGGAGATGATCTCCCGGAGGAAGATCTCCTTGTGGGTGTAGATGGAGTTGATCATCAGATCCAGCAGCCGTTTGGATTCCGCTTTGAATTGTTTCTTTGCCAT